>DATEKY010000102.1:0-2717 GCA_035277225.1 Xanthobacteraceae bacterium | reverse complement strand
GTTACGCGATCACGCCCATGATGTCGGACTCCTTCATGATCAGGAGGTCCTCGCCGTCGATCTTCACCTCGGTGCCGGACCACTTGCCGAACAGCACGCGGTCGCCGGACTTCAGATCGATCGGGATCAGCTTGCCCGCCTCGTCGCGCCCGCCCGGGCCGACGGCGATGATCTCGCCTTCCTGCGGCTTCTCCTTGGCGGTGTCGGGAATGATGATGCCGCCCTTGGTCTTCTCTTCGGCGTCGATGCGGCGCACGACCACGCGGTCGTGCAGGGGACGGAACTTGAGCTTGGCCATGTGTTTCCTCTTCGGCGAGACCCGCCTGCGCACCCAGTGTGCACAGCGAAAATTCGTGTTCTGAAAGGCATTTAGCAGTCGCCTCTGGCGAGTGCCAGCAGCCGGCTGGGAGATAAGGGGTTGCGGCCGCGGCTGTCAAGTTTCCTGCCTGGATTAACCCTCCCGGCGATCCGGATGCCGGTTCTGCCGCGTTTACGTCTCTTTATTGCGCTCGGGTTAGGTTAACAGGCGCCGCACGGTCCTCCGGAACCATCCGTTGGACCGTGCGTAGCCCATATCCCGTCGAGAGGAGACCCCGCCCATGTCCGTTCTGCGTCTGCCGACGGGTGCCGTTTGTACGCTTGCGGCGCTTCTGCTCGCGGGGTGCGCCACGCAAATGTCAGTCGCGCCCGAGGCCGCGCCGCCGCCCGCCGGCGCGCCGCTTCCGGCGAGCATTCCGGCGCAGGATCTGGTCGGACGGTGGGGCCTTGCCGCCTACCACAACGAGGCGGACCGCGGCCGCACCGAAGCCGCGGCGCGCGGCCAGTGCCGCCAGCCCTACAACATCTCCCGCGGCCCGGGCGGCGGCGTCGTGATGCATCTTCCCGACCAGTCGCAGCCGACCGAATTGATCCTGAAGGGCGGGCCGGACGGCAAGAACTACATCGGAGTGGCCGAGGAACCGGCTGGCGGTCAGCGCGACCGCGAGATCGTCTCGTTCGACGGCCGCGTCCTGATCACGCGCTTTACCGACCCCGAGGTCTCCGGCCGCTACGGCACCAGCGTTTACGTCCGCTGCGGCGCCGAGACCGCGCCCGGCGCCCGGAAGGCTGCGCCCAAAGCTGCGCCGAAGCCCGCGAAGAAGTCGTAACGCGGCGCCGCCTCACGGCCGATTTCTCCACACCCAAGGCATAATGGTCCGGCGCGCCGAGCGCCGGCACCTATAATCGCGTCTCCGATTCGCTTTGCGGAGGCATGCATGCTCGGCTGGTTCCACAAGCTGCTGCCGCGCGAGGAGAAATTCTTCGACCTGTTCCAGCAGCATTCCGAGGTCGTCGTGAAGGGGGCCGAGGCGCTGCGCGCGCTGCTCGACGGCGGCGAAGGCGTGCCGCGCCATTACCAGACGATCATGGATCGCGAGCAGGACGCCGACAACATCACGCGCGAGGTGCTGATCACGGTGCGGCGCACCTTCATCACCCCGTTCGACCGCGGCGACATCAAGGATCTCATCACCTCGATGGACAACGCCATCGACCAGATGCAGAAAACCGCCAAAGGCGTGATGCTGTTCGACCAGCGCGAATTTACGCCCTGTATGCGCGAGATGGGTGACGCGATCGTCAAATGCGCCGGGCTGGTGCGCGAAGCGATGCCGCGGCTTCGCTCGATCAACACGGAAGCAACGCGACTGAGCGAGATCACCCAGGAGATTTCCGCGCTCGAAGGCAAGGCCGACGATCTGCACGACCAGGGTTTGCGCGATCTCTATCTGGCGAGCGTGCAAGGCTCGGCGATGGGCTTCATCACCGGCAACGAGGTTTACGACCATCTGGAGAAGGTGGTCGACCGCTTCGACGACGTCGCCAACCGCATCCACGGCGTCGTCATCGACCATGCGTAATCCAACCAGCAGTCAACGATGAACGAGGCCACGCTGCTCTTCCCGCTGCTGGTCGCGCTGATCGCGGTTGCGCTGATCTTCGATTTCCTCAACGGCCTGCACGACGCCGCGAACTCGATTGCCACCATCGTGTCGACGCGGGTGCTGCGTCCCCAATACGCGGTCGCCTGGGCGGCGTTCTTCAATTTCATCGCGTTCCTGTTCTTCGGGCTGCACGTCGCGCAAACCATCGGCGTCGGCATCGTGGCGGCCGAGGTGGTCGATCCGCGCGTGGTGTTCGGCGCGCTGATGGGCGCGATCATCTGGAATCTGATCACCTGGGGCTTCGGCATTCCGTCGAGCTCGTCGCACGCGTTGATCGGCGGCCTGGTCGGCGCCGGCACCGCAAAGGCCGGTTTCAGCGCCATCGTGTGGGGCGGGCTCGGCAAGACCGCCGCCGCCATCGTGCTCTCGCCGATGTTCGGGCTGTTCCTCGCACTGTTGCTGACGCTGATCGTCTCGTGGCTGTTCGTGCGTGCGACGCCTTACGGCGTCGACAACACCTTCCGCCGACTGCAGTTTGTCTCAGCCTCGCTCTATTCGCTCGGCCACGGCGGCAACGACGCGCAGAAGACGATGGGCATCATCGCGGTGCTGCTTTATTCGCAGGGCCACCTCGGTGGCGAATTCCATGTCCCGTTCTGGGTGGTCATCACCTGCCAGGCCGCGATGGGGCTGGGCACGCTGTTCGGCGGCTGGCGCATCGTGCGCACGATGGGCTCGCGCATCACGCGGCTCACGCCGGTGCAGGGCTTCTGTGCCGAAACCGGCGGCGCG
>DATEKY010000101.1:0-2038 GCA_035277225.1 Xanthobacteraceae bacterium | reverse complement strand
GCTGCAGCAGGCGCGCATGCTCAAGCAGGGTGAGGGCCGCCGCTTCTACGCGGTCGGCGGCACCTGGCGCGCGCTGGCACGGCTGCACATGTTCCAGACCGGCTACCCGCTGCACGTGATGCACGGCTACGTCATCTCGGCGCGCGAGGCGCTGGAGTTCTCGCGCCTAGTGCATCGTGTCAACCCGGAGATGCTCTCGCGCATCGAGATGGTCAACGAGGCGCGCCGTCCGCTGCTCGCCTACGCCGCGCTGGTGCTCGAGCACATCGTGCGCATCATGAAGCCGAGGGAGATCGTGATTTCGGCGCTCGGCGTACGCGAAGGATTGCTCTATTCGGAGCTGCCGGAGCGCGAGCGCGCCAAGGACGGACTGATCTCGGCCGCGCAGGATCTCAATCAGCTGCGCTCGCGCTCGCCGGCGCATTGCCAGGAGCTGATCCCCTGGACCGACCGCTTCATGGCCTCGTCCGGACTGGACGAGACCGCCGAGGAGCGCAGGTTGCGCCACGCCGCGTGTTTGTTGGCCGATATCGGCTGGCGCGCACATCCGGACTATCGCGGCGAGCAGTCGCTCAACATCATCGCCAACGCGGCCTTCGTGTCGGTCGATCACCCGGGACGCGCGTTTCTCTCGTTGGCGGTGTTCTTCCGCCATGTCGGGCTCACCGACGACGATCTGTCGCCGCATGTGCTGGAGTTGGCGAACGCACGCCTGCTCGACCGCGCGCGCGTGCTCGGCGCCTCGCTGCGCGTCGCCTACCTGGCCTCGGCCTCGATGCCGGGCGTGCTGCCGCATACGCCGCTGGTGGTGGAGCGCGGCAAGCTGAAGCTCAAGCTGCACGGGCGCTTCTCGGGGCTCGCCGGCGAGCGGCTGTTCGCCCGGCTGCGTCAGCTCGCGCGCCTGGTCGGCCGCGAGCCGGTGATGGATACGGGCAAGCGCGCGTCCGACTGATCAGGCGATTGCCGGCGCGAGCGTACCGGCCCGGTACCGATCGCGGCACAGCTTGCGCTGGACCTTTCCGCTGGTGGTGCGCGGCACCGCGCCCGGCCGCACGATCAGTGCGTCATGCAGATGGATCCCGTGCTCGCGCGCGATCGCCTGGGTCAGCAATGCGAGGGCATGCGCGAGATCGATGCCGCCTGCGGCCGACCGCTCGAGCTCCTGCACGACGACGATCTCGTCGTCGCGGCCCGCGTCGAGCGAGAACGCCGCGTTGATGCCGGAAAACGCCGGATGAGCGCGCGCCGCCGTCGCCTCGATGTCCTCGGGGTGAATGTTCTCGCCGTGAAGGACGATCAGGTCCTTCAGGCGCCCGGCGAAATAAAGTTCGCCATCCGACAGCCAGCCAAGATCGCCGGTGCGCAGATAGGCCCGCTCCGACGTGCCGTGCAGCCGGGCCTGGAACGTCTGCGCGCTCAGATCGGGCTTCTCCCAGTAGCCGGCCGCAACGTGCGCGCCGGCGACCCACACTTCACCGACCCGATGATCGGGCAGGGCCGTCGCGGCATCGGGATCGACGATCAACAGCTCCGACCCGGCCGCCGCTCGGCCGCAGCTCACCGCCTCGGTCCCGTCCGGCGATCGCGCCGTCGTCACGCCGCCGAGCCGCTCGCCGCCCGCAACGAAGACGGTCGCCTCGGCGAGCCCGTAGCACGGGTACAGCGCCGCGGCACGAAATCCTGCCGGCGCGAAGCGTTCGGCGAAACCGCACATGGTCGACGCGCGAACCAGCTCGGCGCCGCAGAAGGCGACCTCCCAATGGCTGAGGTCGATGCCGGACAGGTCCATGCGGTGCGCGCGCCGCAAGCACAGGTCATAGCCGAAATTGGGCGCGCCGCTGATCGTGGCGCAATAGCGCGCAATCGCCGCCAGCCAGCGCTGCGGCCGCTGATAGAAGGCAATCGGCGGCATCAGGATGCATGGCACGCCGCAATGGAGCGCGACGAGCAGGTTTGCGATCAGGCCCATGTCGTGGAACAGCGGCAGCCAGGTGAGAAAGACGCTGCCGTCGTGCACGCCGAAGCCTGCGCGCAGCAT
>DATEKY010000100.1:0-2136 GCA_035277225.1 Xanthobacteraceae bacterium | reverse complement strand
GATCGCCTTGATGATCCCGATCTCCATCAACAGGGCCGCGGCCTCCTTCGAGAATGCCGCGTGCTCGCCGGTGAAAAATTTCTGGTTCGCCGCCTTGTCCTGCCAGCGCAGATACGCCGCCGACTTGCCGAACGCTTCGCCACTCTGCTTCACGTCCGCGCCCATGATCTCGTAGGCCTTGGCCTGCTGCGTCTTGATCATGTCGAGCGCGTCGAAATAGCTCTTGGTCAGCGCCTTCGCGGCCGCCTCGTTATCGGCGAGGAACTTCGGCGTGCAGCCGAACGTGTCCATCACCATTGGATAATCGAGCGTCGTGGCGATGATCTTGCCGGCGTCGGGCTTCTCGCGCACGGCGGAAAGATACGGCTCGTAGGTCATCGCGACGTCGTTCTGCCCGGCGATGAAGGCCTGCGCGGCTGGGCCCGGCTCCATGTTGACCACGGTGACGTCCTTCACCGACAGGCCGTTCTTCTTCAGGAACCAGGCGAGCGTGAAGTATGGCGCGGTGCCGGGCGCAGAGGCCGCGACCTGCTTGCCCTTCACGCCCTTGATCGACGCGATGTTGTTGCGCACCACCATGCCGTCGGCGCCGTAGGACTTGTCGAGCTGGAAGATCTGCGTGGTCGCGACGCCGTTCGCGTTCCACACCACCCAGGTCTCGACCGTGGTGGCGGCGCACTGCACGTCGCCCGACGCGATCGCCAGATGCCGGCTCGCCTGCGGGATCTTCTTGATCGTTACGTCGAGGCCGTTTTTCGCGAAGATACCGGCCTCCTTGGCGAGCGTGAGCGGCGCGAATCCGGTCCAGCCCGAGATGGCGATCGATACCTTGGTCTGCGCCATCGCGGGCGCGGTCAGCATGGTCGCGCCGAGCACGGCGGCGGCCTTGAACAGCGAATTCATGGAAGATTCTCCTCGGAAAAGGCGGGTTGCCGGAATGCGAGCATGCCGCTGGGGGCGAGTCAATTCGGCCAAGCGATGCAGCAAGCGTGCCAGATCATGGCGACGCGTGGTTGCGTCAGCCCCAGATCGCCCGGGCGGCGTCCACCACCAGCTTGAGCTTGGCGCGCTCGTCGGCTTCCGTCACCGGGTTGCCCGCGACTGTCGAGGCGAAGCCGCATTGCGGGCTGATCGCCAGGCGATCGAGGTCGATGAACTTGGTCGCCTCGCCGGTGCGGCGCTTGAGCGCATCCAGGCCTTCCAGCGCCGGCAGCTTGCTGCTGATGAGCCCGAGCACCACGCCCTTGTTCTTGACGAAGCGCAGCGGCGCGAAGTTGCCGGCGCGCTCGGTGTCGTATTCGAGCAGGAAGTGATTGACCCGTGTCTCGCTGAAGAAGCGCTCGGCGACCGACTCGTAGCCGCCCGCCGCGAGGTAATGTCCCTTGAAGTTGCCGCGGCACATGTGCACGCCGAACACCACGTCCTTCGGCGCGCCGGCGACCGCATCGTTGATCGCCTTGATGTAGAGATCGACCAGCCGGTCCGGGTGCTGACCCGCGGCCTCGACCTTCTGCCGGATCGACGGGTCGCACAGGAGCGCGACTGCGACCTCGTCCATCTGGATGTAGCGGCAGCCCGCCTCGATCAATCCGGCGATCTCGGCGCGGAAGATCGCGGTGAGGTCGGCGAAGAAGGACTCGGCGTCCGGATACGCGGCCTGGTCGGCGAAATCGTTGCAGCGATAGAAGTGCATCGTCGAGGGCGCGGGAATCGTGATCTTCGGCGTGGCCTTGGTCTCGGCGCGCAGAAACGTGAATTCATCGAGCGCCAGCGGCTGCGTTCGTTTCAGCGTGCGCTCCGCATAAGGCGCGGTGAACGCCACCTCATGCCCGTGATCGTCGCGGAAGTTGAATGCAGCCTGCCTGATGACGAAGCCGTCGACGCGCTCGACGAACCGGCCCCAGTACGAGCCGCGGCGGAATTCGCCGTCGGTCACGACCTTCAGGCCGGCGTCTTGCTGCATCGCCACCACGTCGCGGATGCAACGGTCCTGGATTTCGGCAAAGCGCGCATCGTCGATCTTTTTGCCGTGATGATCGCGAAACGCTTGACGCAGCGGGGGTGGACGCAACAGGCTGCCGACATGGTCGGCGCGGAACGGCGGGCGGCCGGAACTGTCCATGAGCTGGTTTCCTG
>DATEKY010000099.1:0-11997 GCA_035277225.1 Xanthobacteraceae bacterium | reverse complement strand
GCGGCATGGCGGTGCACATGGACGGTGCACGCATCGGCAATGCGCTCGCGCGCATGAATGTTTCGCTCGCCGAGATCACCTGGAAGGCCGGCGTCGACGTGCTGTCGTTCGGCACCACCAAGGGCGGCACGATGGGCGCCGAGGCCGTGATCTTCTTCGATCCGAAGCATGGCGCGAACATGCCAGATCGGCGCAAGCGCGGCGGCGCCACTGCCTCGAAGCATCGTTTCATCGCGGCGCAGATCGACGCGTTTCTCGAAGGCGATCTCTGGCTCAGGCTCGCGCGGCATGCGAATGAGATGGCGGATGCGCTCGCGGAGGGTCTTGCGGCGGCGGGCTGCAAGCCGATCTGGCCGGTCGAGGCGAACGAAGTGTTCGCGCCGATCACGCTCGCGGCGGACAAGCGCCTCAGAGCCGCGGGCGCGATGTACTATCCGTGGCCGGGCGACGCCGGCCCCGACCGGATGCTGGTGCGCCTTGTGACCTCGTTCCAGACCACCAAAGGCGACGTCGACCGATTCCTCGCGCTGATGGCGTCCAAGTAATGCCGGTTCCAAGTGACGCCGCATCCGTGCCCAAGCTCTGCCTGATTCATTGACGAGGTTCGGGACGTGGACCGGCGCATCCGCGCCGCGGTGGAGGCTTGCCATGAGGCTCGTTGTAGCGGTCGCGGGACTTCTGTTCGCGGCAGCGCCCGCATCGGCGCAGTATTACGGCCCGCGCCCTGCGGTGCCGATCGGCCCGCCGTCGGCTTACGACGTCGCCGAGATCGTGCAGGCGATGGGCCTCGATCCGATCGGCCCGCCGGGGCGCAGCGGACCCTTCTTCGTTCAGCGCGCACGCGATGATTTCGGCCGGGTCCTGAACGTGACGGTCGATGCGCGGCGCTCGCAGGTGATCGCGGTCGAGGCAACCGGAGCCGCAAGCGCGCCCTATCGCCGCTTCGCGGGCTATGGGCCTTACCGCCGCCTCTATCCGGGCTATCCGCCGTTTCCGTCCGACGACGAGATCGAGTTCGCGCGTCCGGGTTCGGTCATGGGCGCGCGCATGCCGCCGCCGGCGATTGCGCCGATGCCGCGCTCCGCCGCGGTGACGCCGCACAGTCCTGCGCCGCCGCCGGTCGTCGCGCCGAAGCCCGCGACGAAATCCGCAACCGCAACGCCGGTACCGCGCAAGCGCCCGGCCGCAGCGCCACAGGAGGCCGCCGGAACGGTCGAGCCCGTGCCGGCACAGAACGCGCCGGCGCCTGCACCGGCTCCGCCGTCAGCGCTGACTCCGGTCACGCCACTCGAATAACGCGCAAGCCACAAGATAAAGAGCGCCCCGGGCATCGGGGCGCTCTCATTGTCACGATGAAGTTGCAGGCCGGTTAGGCCGCCTTTGCCTCAAGCACCTGCGCCTGACCGTTGGCCTTGCCGTTGCCGATCGGAATCTGGCGCGGCTTCTTGGCTTCCGGGATCTCGCGTACGAGGTCGACGTGGAGGAGACCGTTCACCAGCGAGGCGCCGGTGACCTGGACGTGGTCGGCGAGCTGGAAGCGGCGCTCGAACGCGCGGGCAGCGATCCCCTGGTAGAGCACTTCGCCCTGCTTCTCGTCGGTCTTCGCCTGCTTGTCGCCGCGAATGGTCAGCGTGTTCTCTTTGGATTCGATGGACAGCTCGCTGTCCGCGAAGCCCGCGACCGCGACGGAAATGCGGTAGGCGTCATCGCCGGTGCGTTCGATGTTGTAGGGCGGGTAGCCCGGGGCGGCATCGAGGCCGGCGGTATTGTCGAGCATCGAAAACAGGCGATCGAAGCCGACGGTCGAACGATAAAGGGGAGCAAGATCGAAAGTTCGCATGGCATATCCTCCTTGAGCGACATGCAGAAAGTCCGCCCCGCAGGGCCGGACCGGGAAACGCGCCGCCTGGATTGGCCGGCGCATCCTTCAATTTGGGAGGGGGCAGCCGCATTTCAAGAGCCGGAAACCCTGCCTCGGGCAGGCGAATCCCCTGCTATACAGGCCGCAACACTGTCGTTCCGGTTCCCATGAAACTCGTCGATATCCCCGCCAATCCGGTTCCCGAGGGCGCGACCGCCGGGACGGTCAAGACCTCGGACGGGGTGCTGCTGCGCTTCGCGCGGTTCGATCCGCCGCCCGGGCGCAAGGGCACGCTGTGCGTGTTTCCCGGCCGCGCGGAATTCATCGAGAAGTATTTCGAGGTGGTGCACGACGCGCGCAAGCGCGGCTTCGCGGTCGCGATCCTCGACTGGCGCGGCCAGGGGCTTTCCGATCGCCCGCTGCCGAACGCGCGCAAGGGCCACGTCTACGACTTCGCCGAATACGATCGCGATCTCGAAGCCTTCGTGAAGAACATCGTGCTCCCCGACTGTCCGGCGCCGTACTACGCGCTCGGCCATTCGATGGGCGCCGCGGTGCTGATCCGTTCGGTCCAGCACGGGCGCCAATGGTTCGACCGCATCGTCCTCTCCGCGCCGATGATCAAGCTCGTGCGTGCGGCGGGCACGCGTTACGCACGAGGAACGGCGCGATTTTTCCGGCTGATCGGCATGGGGAGCTCGTATGTGCCGGGGGGCGGCGGCACGCCGATCAACACGCTGCCCTTCGCCGGCAACAGGCTCACCTCCGATCCGGTGCGCTATGCGCGCACCGCCGCGATCATCGAGGCGGACGGCTCGCTCGCGATCGGCTCGCCGACGGTCGCGTGGGTCGATTCAGCCTTCCGCGCGATGAACGAGTTCGCCGATGAAAGCTACGCCGGCCGCCTGCGTCAGCCGCTGCTGCTGGTCGCGGCCGGTCAGGACCAGGTCGTCTCGACGCCGGCGACCGGCGCCTTCGCGGTGCGGCTGCGCGCCGGCGCGCATCTGGTGATCCCCGGCGCGCGGCACGAGTTGCTGATGGAGCAGGACCGCTATCGCGAGCAGTTCTGGGCGGCGTTCGACGCTTTCGTGCCCGGCACGCCGATGTTCTAGGCGCGTGATCCCGAAAAGTGGGTACCGGTTATAAGATCAGGCGCGAAAGAAAAGGCTAGCCCATCAATACTTTCAGCGCGGCCTCGTGCACGCGCCTGTCGCCGGCCGCGACGACGCGCCCGCCCTTGACCGCGCTGCCGCCGTCCCAACTGGTGATGATGCCGCCCGCGCCCTCGACGATCGGGATCAGCGCAACGATGTCGTGCGGCTTCAATCCGGTCTCGATCACCAGGTCGACGTGTCCGGCCGCGAGCATGCAATAGGCGTAACAGTCGCCGCCGTAGCGCGGCAGGCGCACCGCGCCCTCGACACGGGCGTAGGCGGCGCGGTCGTCCGCAGTCATCAGCAGCGGGCTGGTGGTGAACAGGACGGCATCGCTCAAGCCCGCGCAGGGGCGCACCATCAGCTTGCGCTCGCCGGCCGGCCCGCGATAGCGCGCCGCGCCGCCGTCGCCCGAGAAGCGTTCGCGGATGAACGGCTGGTGCATCATGCCGAACACCGGCGCGCCGTTGCGGGTGAGCGCGATCAGCGAACCCCACGCCGGCATCCCGGAGATGAACGACTTGGTGCCGTCGATCGGATCGAGCACCCAGACATATTCGGCGTCGGTGCGCTCGTTGCCGTATTCCTCCCCGACGATGCCATGCTCGGGAAAATTGCGCTTGATCAGCGCACGCATCGCGTTCTCGGCCGCGCGGTCGGCCTGCGTGACCGGGTCGAAGCCGACCGCCGAGCCCTTGTCCTCGACGCCGAGCGAGGTGCGGAAGAACGGCAGGATCGCGTCTCCCGAGGCAGTCGCGAGCTCGTCAACGAACGCCGCAAAATCGATGGCCGTCATGAATCTTTGTTCCCCGAATCCCGCATCGGCCTATCGGAGAGTGGCCGCCCGGGCAACCGTTGCGGCTTTGCCTGCGGTATGCCACGAGACGGCGCCGCCCGGTGAGGGGCGGGTATGCCGGACGTCATCATGCAGAGCCCTGTCGGGGCACCGCACGCCATCCTGCTCGTCGGGACGCTTGCGGCGATCTATCTGGTCAGCCAGTTCCTGCGCAATTCGGTCGGCGTGATCGCGCCCGACCTCGCGCGCGAGATCGGGCTCAACGCGGCCGAGATCGGGCTCCTGTCGAGCGCGTTCTTCTTTTCGTTCGCCGCGGCGCAGATCCCGCTCGGCATCGCGCTCGACCGCTACGGGCCGAAGCGCTGCATGCTGCTCTGCGCCGTGGTCGCGTTTCTCGGCACGCTTGCCTTCGCGGTTGCGACCACGCCGGCCGGCCTGGTCACCGCCCGCGTCCTGATGGGGCTCGGCTCATCCTGCTACCTGATGGCCCCGCTCGCGCTCTACGCCAAGCGCTTCCCGCCGGAGCGCTTCACGCTGCTCGCCGGCATCCAGATCGGCATCGGCACGGTCGGCACGCTGTTCGTAACCGCGCCGCTCGCCTGGGCGAGCGCCGCGATCGGCTGGCGCGCGACGTTCCTCGTGGTCGCGGGGCTTGTGGTCGCGGGCGCGATCCTCGTCGCGCTCGTCGTGCGCGAGGACGCCGCGGACCGCACCGACATCGGCAAGCGCGAGACACTGCGCGAGAGCCTGCGCGGCGTGCTCGAAGTCGCGCGCATGCCCTCGTTCTGGCCGGTCTTCCTGATGAACGTCGTGGCCTATTCGAGCTACGTGCTGATCGTCGGCCTGTGGGGCGGACCGTTCCTCAGCGACGTCTACGGCTACGGCCTGACCGCGCGCGGCGACCTGCTGATGCTGCCGGCGATCAGCCAGCTCGTCGGCGTCGTGATCTGGGGTCATGTCGAGCGCTATTTCGGCACCTACAAGCCGCTGGTGCTGGCGGGCGCGCTGGCGACCGCGGCAGCGCTTGGATTGCTCGCCGCGCTGGGAAAGCCGGAGCCGCGCACGCTTGCGATCTGGCTCACGGTGTTCGGCTTCCTCCCGGCGTTCATCCCGGTGCTGATCGCCCACGGGCGCTCGTTCCTGCCGCCGCACCTGATCGGCCGCGGCATGACGCTGTTCAACATCGGCACCATGGGCGGCACCTTCGTGGTGCAGCTCGTCAGCGGCGCGCTGATCGAGCTGTTTCCGGCGCAGGCCGGCGTCTATCCGCTCGATGCTTATCGGCTGGTGTTCGCCGCGCAGGCGGTCGCCATTGTGATTGCGAGCGCGGCCTACCTGACCGTGCGCCGATAAAAAAACGCGAAAACAACCCCATGCAAAGAACTGTGGCGAGGGAACCACAGGGGGAGGCGTTAAGGATTTTTACCGATCGCCCTCTTGCATTTTGTGCAGTGCGGTGTACGTTACTGCAGCGCGATACGCGACTTGCGTCGCCTATCGCCGCCCTCCTTGGGCGTTTCCTCCCTAGACTTGGGCCGCTTCTCACGAAGCGGCCCTTTTTCTTTGCCGCTTTGGCGCCGTTCTGGCGCGCTCGTGCGATCAGAAGACGCTAGCCGCTCGCGTTCTGCCTTAATTCTGGGCGAATTCTACCGCCGCCCATCACCTATGCAGGCTCGCAATTGTGCCATGCAATATCGGGAGCGTTATTCTGCGGCCGCCCGATAAGGCTTGAGCTCCTCGAGCGGAATGTCCGCGAGCCGGTCGGCCAAGGTCATGATGTCGGCGGCAAGGCGGGCGAACGAGGCGGACCGTTCGTAGCGCCGCTCGTCCATGTAGAGCGCGCGATTGATCTCGATCTGGATCGAATGCAGCCCGGCGGCCGGGTTGCCGTAGTGCTCGGTGATGAAGCCGCCCGCATAGGGCTTGTTGCGGCTGACCGCATAGCCGAGCTCGCGGAAAGTCGCGTCGGTCACCTCGGCGACGATCGGCACGCAGCTCGTGCCGTAGCGGTCGCCGAGCACGATGTCGGCGCGCGGCCGGTCGTCCTTGGCTCCGGCCATCGACGGCATCGAGTGGCAGTCGATCAGCACCGCGGTGCCGAAATCGCGATGCACGCGGGTCAGCAGGCGGCGCAGGGCGCGATGGTACGGCTTGTACAGGCCTTCGATGCGGCGCAGCGCGTCGTCGATCGGGATGCGCTGGTGGTAGATTTCCTGTGCGTCGCCGACCACGCGCGCAACCGTGCCAAGCCCGCCCGCGACGCGCATCGAGCGCGTGTTGGCGAACGAGGGCAGCCGCCCGTCGAACATGCGCGGATCGAGCTCGTAGGGCTCGCGGTTCACGTCCACATAGCAGCGCGGGAAATGCACGCGCACCAGCGGGTGGCCGCGCGGCACCACCCCGGCGATCAGCTCGTCGACGAAGGAATCCTCCGAGCGCCGGAGCGTCGCGAGGTCCAGCTTGGCGGAGTCGAGGAAGGCGCGCGGATAGACGCAGCCGCTGTGCGGGGAATTGAACACGACCGGGGAGCTGCACGCCACGGGCTCGAGCACCTCAAACGGGGGGTCGAGTTCTGCCTCCACGGGACTGTTCATGCGCTTCCAGGGTTTCGGGCGTCGCGGACCTACATTTCCATGTGGGCGCCGCTCTGCCAAGATGAAGTTGCGGTTCACCCCATATTTACCCCCCATGCGGCTTATGGGGGTCTTGGTTCCAGGGATTCGTCGCGCTCCATGACCCAGCCTGCGTCGCCCAAGATTCTCCTCGCCGAAGACGACAACGACATGCGCCGGTTCCTGGTGAAGGCGCTGGAGAACGCCGGCTACGAGGTGATCGACTACGACAACGGCATGTCGGCCTATCGGCGGCTGCGCGAGGAGCCGTTCGAGCTGCTGCTGACCGACATCGTGATGCCCGAGATGGACGGCATCGAGCTTGCCCGCCGCGCCGCGGAGCTCGACCCCGACATCAAGATCATGTTCATTACCGGCTTCGCGGCGGTCGCGCTCAATGCCGACTCCAAGGCCCCGAAGGAAGCCAAGGTGCTGTCCAAGCCGTTCCACCTGCGCGACCTCGTCAACGAGGTGCAGAAGATGCTGACGGCGGCCTGACGCTGCGGCGAGGATGGTGGGCGCGACAGGGATCGAACCTGTGACCCCTACCATGTCAAGGTAGTGCTCTTCCGCTGAGCTACGCGCCCGTCTCGGGGATCGGGACCCTATATCGGCTCATCCCGGCGGGAGCAAGCGCGGCAGTTTTCGCTCTATGCCCGGCTACATCTATGAAGTGCGCCGCGGGCAGGTCACCGTTTGCTGCGTCACCGGGCCATTGATGGTCGGCGGGGCGAATGTGCAGGTCAGCGTCAGCACCGTATTCGGTGCCGGTTGCTGCACCGTCAGCGTAGCGGACGTGAACTGCAGATCGGTGATCGCCTCCGTCCACTGGCTGTTCGGACAATCCGGCGCGCCCGCGATGGGATTATTGGGCGGCGGATTGGTGGTCACGCTGAACGACACGTTGCCGTTCTTGATTTCGGATGCGGGGATCGACTGCGGGTTCGCCACCACCGAGACCGGCGCCGGATTGCGGCCGGGAGGTTGGGTCTGTCCGCCAGGATTGGTGCAAGTCGCGATCGGGTTGGCCGTTGCCGTCAGGTTGATGACGATGTCCTGAAAGCCGAGCCCGGCGAGCGATCCGGTCTCTGTCAGCGTGAGCCCATTGTCGACGAAGAACGGGCCGGTTTTGACGTGCACGTTGGCAGCGTAAGCCAGTCCGCCGATCAGCGCCACACTGGCGGAAAGCGCGAAAACAATCTTCCTCATGGGATGTCCCTCCCTGCTTTGATGCTTGATGTGAAAGCGCAGGATGAAAGGGATGGTCTTGACAAAAGACTCGAGTGTCTAGCTGACCGGTGGGTAGCTATCGATTGATAGCGATCGATGGATGGCCCCAATCGAATATACACCCCAAACTGACTCAGCTTTCGGGGTCAGCGCGCGGCCGCGACATTCGCCCCCGGGCGCGTCACCGTCACGCCGGGCAGCATCAGCAGGATCGAGACGCGCTCGTTCGAAGACTGCCCGGCATAGAGCCCGTGGAAGCCAGCGACGCGGCCGCGCATCACGCGGAGTGCGGTCACCTCGCTGCATGCGGAAGCGACGCGCAACAGGGGACGACGAGACAACCGCGGCCGAAGCCGCGGTTGTGAGTCCGAAAGACGGAAGATCATTCATCGGCTGGCTGCTTTGAGGATCGGAGTCCACCTGGCAATTTCCTGGTTCAGGAATTCCGCAAGGTACTGCGGGCTGCGTTGCGCGGATGTCGCGATGTCGGCGCCGATCTCGGTGAGGCGATTGCGGACCGACTCATCATCGAGCGCTTTGGCAAGCGCCGCATTCAGCTTCTCGATCACAGGCTTCGGCGTCCCTGCAGGAGCAAACAGCGCGTTCCAGGCCGAGAACTGGAATTCCGGCAGACCGGCCTCGACCGTGGTGGGAACGTCCGGGACCGCGGCATTGCGCCCCTGCGAAGCGACAGCGAAAGCCTTGATGCCGCCTGACTTCACATGTGGCGCGCTGTTGAGCACCTGGTCGCAAACATAATCGACCTGGCCAGCCAGCAGAGCCGTCGTGAAGGGGGCCGCGCCCTGATACGGAATCAGCGTCGGCCGGATGCCGAGCATGCCATTGAACTGCAGGCATGCCGCGTAGGCGACCGAACTCAGGCCTGCGTGCGCGTTGTTGAGCTTGTCGCCCTTTGCCTTCGCATAGGCGATGAACTCCTTGAGGTTCGCGGCCGGAAAGTCCTTGCGGGCGACCACCACGACACCGAAGCCGGCGATCATTCCGACAGCGCTGAAATCGGTCGCGGGCTTGTAGGCGAGTTCGGGGTAAAGCCCGACCGCGGTCGCGTGTGTGCCCATGTGGCCGAGCACGAGCGTGTACCCGTCAGCCGCCGCGCGCGCGGCGCGTGTGGTTCCGACAGTGCCGCCCGCACCGAGCACATTTTCCACCACGATGGCACGGCCAAGCGTGCGTCCCATGTGTTCGCCAACGATGCGCGCGACTGCGTCCGACGGCCCGCCTGCGTTGAACGGGACGATCAGCGTGATCGGCCGCTCCGGGTACTCCGCTTTCGCCGGCACGCTGCCCACAACCACGGCCGCGCCCGTGAGCGCGCCCGTCAGGCCAACAGAGAGGCCGTAGCGCATGACCTCGCTGCCCTGACCCATGTTGTCGACGAGACAGCGCGATGTGCTGGCGAACCATTGCCGCGCCGCCGCGAGGCGGAACCGAAACGTATCAAACATCAGCATGGCGAATCTCCTCTGGGTTCGACGCCCGGAGCGTTCCGCGCGTCACGGCCAGGAGGCTCACGCTGAAGGGCCCTGAATGTCCCAATGCGGTGTTGAATTCGTCCTGAAACGTTCTGAAACTGCGCGCGGTAGCCGCAGATCGGTGCGCTTTTGGTGTTCCGGCCAAGCGGTTAAGCTGCAGGCAGTTATCGTCTCGAGCCGGGGTTCGGAGACTTATGACGGGCGGGGAACTTGCATTCGGACCGTTCCGCCTGTCGCTCCCGCGGCGTGAGCTGCTCAAGGACGGCGTCGCCGTTCCGCTCGGTTCGCGCGCCTTCGATCTTCTGGCAGCGCTGGTGCAGCGGCAGGGCGATGTCGTCAGCAAGGACGAACTCCTTGCCGAGGTGTGGCCCGGCACGGTCGTCGAAGAGAACAATCTGCAGGTTCAGATCTCGGCCCTGCGGAAAGCTCTCGGCGAGGGAGCGGAAGGCTCGCGCTACCTGCTGACCGTACCCGGCCGCGGCTATCGCTTCGTCGGTCCGGTCGCGCGCGCCGCCGGGCTCGCTTCTTCGTCTCCGGTCCCCGACCCGTCGCCGCCGGTCGCACCGCTGCCGTTGCCCGAGAAGCCCTCGATCGCGGTGTTGCCGTTCGCCAACATGAGCGGCGACCCGGAGCAGGAATACTTCGCGGACGGAATGGCGGAGGAAATTCTCACCGCGCTGTCGCGCTGCACCTGGCTGTTCGTCATCGCGCGCAACTCCTCCTTCACTTACAAGGGCCGCGCCATCGACGTGCGCACGGTCGGACAGGAGCTCGGCGTACGCTATGTGCTGGAAGGCAGCGTGCGGCGCGGCGGCGACCGGCTGCGCTTCACCGGCCAGCTCATCGACGCAATCACCGGCGCGCATATCTGGGCGGATCGTTTCGACGGCGATCTCAGCGATGTGTTCGAGTTGCAGGATCGCATCACCGAGAACGTCGTGGCCGCCATCGAGCCGAAATTGCAACTGGCCGAGATCGAGCGGCTGAAACACAAGACGGTCGCGGACTTGAACGCCTACGACCATCTCTTGCGCGCGCAGCAGCTCGAATACGAATTCACCGAACCGAGCCTCGACAAGGCACTCGGCCATCTCCGCCAGGCGCTCGAAATTGATCCTGCCTACGCGCCTGCGATGGCGCTGGCGGCTTATTGCTACGGCGAAATACGCTTTCAGGGCTGGACCAAGGATGTCGAGGGCGAGACCGCCCAAGGCCTGCAGTACATGTCGAGGGCGCTCGAGCTCGCGCGCTTCGATCCGAACGTTCTGTGGATGTGCGCGCTCGCCTCATGGCAGCTCGGATTCGACACCAAGCGCGCGCAGGAGCTCGCCTACCGCTCGCTCGAAACCAATCCGAACTCGGCGATCGCGATGACGATCGCGGGGTGGATCGAGGCCTACTCGGGAAACTACGCGAAGGGTCGCGAACTGCTCGCGCGCTCCCAGCGGCTCAATCCACGCGACCCGCGCGCGTGGTTCACGGCCTCCGGTCGCGCGATTGCGTGCCTCGGGGAGGGACACTTCGAGGAAGGCGCCGAATGGGCGAGCAAGGCGCTGGCGCAGAACCCGCGCTATACCGTTGCGATGCGCCTGCTGGCCGCCAATCTCGCAAACTTGGGCCGTACGGACGGGCCTGCGGAAGCGGTCGCCGATATGCTGCGCATCGAGCCCGATCTCACGATGCGCAAGCTGCGCGCGCGACTGATGTTCATGCACGACGCGCTCTGGCAGAACCTGTCGCGCGGCTTGAAGCTGGCCGGGTTGCCGGATTGACCGGTGCCCCCATTCCGCCCGAAACGCTGCGTTGACAGGTAGCCGGGCTGCCCTTAGAAACCCGTCCAAATCCCTGACATTCCGGCGTGCGCGCCATGGATCCAAGGCCATGAAAGTCCGTAACTCGTTGAAATCGCTGCGCGGCCGCCATCGCGACAACCGCCTCGTGCGCCGCAAGGGCCGCCTTTACGTCATCAACAAGACGCAGCGGCGCTTCAAGGCCCGTCAGGGCTGACCCCGGGCGATTGAGGCCGAAATAGGCCTTCGCTTCACAAGCCTTTGAGACGGCTGCCTATTGCGCCGCCGCGCGCAAGTCATAGACTTGTTGCATGCGCATTCGACTCAGCCTCGCGCTCGCCGCCATCTTGGCTCTGCCGGTCCTCTCGCCCGCGTGGGCCCAATCGCCTCCGCTGCCCGACGCGCCCGACAAGCTGCCGCGCGCCTCGCGCGGAGACCGCATCAAGAATCTCGATTTCCTGTTCGAGGCGCTGAAGGCCGCGCCCGACGCCGACGCCGCCAAGCTGGTCGAGAGCCGCATCTGGGCGCTCTGGTTCGCCTCGGGCAGCGACACCGCCGATCTCATGATGAGCCGCGTGAAGACCGCGACCGACGCGAAGGACACCAAGCTCGCGATCCAACTGCTCGACGCCGTGATCGAGTTGCGGCCCGAATACACCGAGGCCTGGAACCGGCGCGCCACGATCCACTTCGCGAACAAGGATTACGGCAAGTCGCTCGCCGATATCCGCCAGGTGCTGGCGCGCGAGCCGCGCCACTTCGGCGCGCTCACCGGGCTCGGCGTGATCATGCAGGAGTTCAACGAGGACAAGCTTGCGCTCGAGGCGTTCCGCAAGGCGCTCGCCGTCAACCCGCATCTGTCGAAGGTGCCGGACTTCGTGAAGTCCCTGACCGAGAAGGTCGAGGGCCGGGATATCTGACTCCGGCCGCCGCGGGCGCTACTCGTCGCCCGCGTCCGATCCGACGAACGCGATCCGCACCATGTTGGTCGCGCCGGGCGTGCCGAGCGGCACGCCGGCCACGATGATGATGCGCTGCCCCGCCTTGGCGAAGCCTTCGCG
>DATEKY010000098.1:0-5527 GCA_035277225.1 Xanthobacteraceae bacterium | reverse complement strand
CTGGGCGCACGCCGCCATGTCTTTCGCGGTGGCCTTCGGGCTCTGCGCGCTCGGCTGCTGTCCCGGCGTCGCCAGCGTGCGGCGCGCGCCGCGGCCTTTCTTCGTGGTCGCGGCGGGTGCCGCGGCGGTGACAGGCGCCGGCATATCGTCGCGCTTGAGCCGCGGCCGCGTATCGGCGACGGGCTCGGTCGATCCCGCAGGTGGCCGGGGTAACGCCCGCTCGCGCTTTGGTGCCTTCGCGTTCTTTTGCGGCGCGGCCGTCTGCGCCGCAGCCGGCGTATCGTCGCGCTTGAGGCGCGACTGCGCTTGCGCGGGCAATACCGCGAACAGAATCAAAGCAGAACAGATTGCGACGCCGCGCATGCTGGCTCCCATGCGTTTCCCTGAAGGCTGGACGAATTTGGTATTGGCCCGCGCGCCGAAACGCAAGGGTCACTCTGCCGGCTGCACCACCGTTGCGGCGCGTTGTTGTGCCGCGCGTTTCTCGGCCACGCGGCGGTTCTCCGCGCCGGTGACCAGCACCGAGATCGCGAAGGTATTGAGCGCGCCGAGCGCCGCGATCACCGCGCCGACCCCGAGCACCACGTCGAAGCCGCCCTGCTCGTAGAGCCGGCCGATGCCCCAGGCCGCCGGCCCCGCCATCGTGAAGATCAGAAAGAAGCGGATCGCG
Source organism: Xanthobacteraceae bacterium (assembly GCA_035277225.1). Classification (GTDB taxonomy): domain Bacteria; phylum Pseudomonadota; class Alphaproteobacteria; order Rhizobiales; family Xanthobacteraceae; genus PALSA-894. The sequence continues at coordinate 4,857 of DATEKY010000098.1, read as the reverse complement.
TAGATGCGCCCGCGCCAGCCGGCCGGCGTATAGCGCGCGAGCACGAGATCGTTCACCGTCACCTGCCCGTAGATCGCCGCCACCGCGAGTGCGAGGCTCGGCAGCAGCCACCAGCCGCTCGCCCAGTAGGCGAGCAGCACGCCGACCACCTGGATGGCGGCGATCGCCGACATGATCAGGTGCGGCACCACCCGCTCGACCATGCGGCCCATGGTGAATTGCGCCATGCCGCCGCACAGGAACACGCAGGTCGCGAGCACGCCGACCTCGCGCAGCGAGATATCGAAGCCGACGCGCTGCTCGACCAGCTTCGGCAGCATGATGGTGAGCGCGTTGAACACCAGCCCGACCCAGAATGCGAGGATCAGGAACAGGATCACCACCGCGACGGTGAGCGATTTGCTCAGCGCCACGTCCTGGTCCGGCGCCTGCACGACGCGGCGGCCGGTATCCGGCACGAATTTGAGGTACGCGAAGCCTGACAGCACGAACACGATCGCCGGGATGAAGAACGTGTAGCGCCAGCCGAGCGCAGAGGCGATCAGCGCGGTGCAACCGCTCGCGATCGAGACGCCGATATTGCCGCAGATGCCGTTGAACGCCATGGTGCGGCCGCGCGTCACCGCGGCATCGACGATCATCGGGGTGCCGACGGGATGGTATATCGCGGCGAACAGGCCGACGCCGAACAGCGCGATCGCAAGCGTCTCGAAGCTGTCCGAGGCGCCGACCAGCGCGCAGCAGATGCCGGTGCCGAAGTAGTACAGCGCAATCATGTTGCGCCGGCTCCACTTGTCGGCGAGCCAGCCGGACGGAAGCGCGAACAGGCCGAAGGCCGTGAAGGCAGCGGTCGAGAGGACCAGCAGTTCTCCATAGGAGCGGCCATACACCGCCTCGAGCCCGATCACGACGGTCGGGAAGATCAGGATCACGTAGTGATCGAGGAAGTGCGCCCAGTTGAGGAAGCCGATGGAGCGGCGCCGCGCATGATCGTCGAGGGCGGCAGTCTGCGTGGTCATTGAAAGTCCCGGCACATCGCGGCGGACGCGGCCGCCCCGCTGTATAGCGCGCCGCCGCCGCTTGTCCCATTCGCTCCACGCACGGCAGGGGAGACAGCTGCGGCGCGGCGAGAAGCGTGTGGCTTGCGAATTATCTCGTTAATTCATACGGTTACGAGGATGACCTTCGCTCAATTCCCCTTCAGCCCATGCGCCTCGGGGAAAAACAGGTCCCGCCAGGTCGCCGGCATGGTCTTCAGCGCGCCGACCTTGTTCATGAAGCTGTAGATCTTGAGCACGTTCTCGGGCTCCGGCGCATAGGAAAACTCCGGATCGGCGATCAGCTTCTGCACGAACTCGACCGGCAACCTCGTGTTCTCGATCCGGATGAAGATCGTAGCCGCCTCGCGCGGATTCTTCGCGATGAAATCGTTCGCCTCGAGGATCGCGTCGTACACCACCTTGTAGAGCTTCGGATTGGCGTCGCGCCATCGGCTGATCGTTGCGACCGCGCTGAATGTGTTCGGCCCGTCGGTGGCATCGTAGGACGAGAGCAGCTTGCGGATCTGCGGGCTTCCCTCGAGCTGCTGGTACTGGAACGGCGCCGAGGTGAAGTGCGAGGAAATCTCCAGCTTGCCCGACAGCATCGCGGCGGTGCCGTCCGGATGGCTCATGCCGACGGTGAGCTTGTCGAGCGCGTCGAACTTGCCCAGCGTCTTCTCGGCGATCATCTGCAGCATGATCGCCTGCACGGATACCTTCGGGGCCGGCAGCGCGATGCGGTCGTTATCGGTAAAATCGCGGATCGACTTGATGTTGGGATTGCGCGTGTTGAGATAGGCCGGCTGGCGGTTCATCGCCATCATGCCGCGCACGTCCATGTTGCCGCGCGTCTTGTCCCACAGCGTCAGGAAGCTCGGCAGTCCGATCCCGACGACGTCGACATTGCCGGACAGCAGCGCATCGCTGATCGCGGTCGGCGTGCCCATGCCGGAATAGGTCGTCGTGATCTTGCCGAGGCCGGCGCGTTCGGCCGCCCGTTCGACCATCTGCTTGTCCTGCATCACGTAGAACTGCAGATAGCCGAGCCCGAGCTGACGCGCGAAGCGCACCTGGTTGGCTTCGGCATGGGCGGCGCCGCAGAGCGCGAGCACGAGAGCGGCGGAGGCGGATAGGCGCACGAGAAGCTTCATGGCGGTTGACCTTGCTTCGGCACGAGCGCAACTTAAGTGCAGGACTGCAATGACGCGAGAGCGACGTGTTGTTTTGTTGGCGCGCACGCGAGCACAACTGCATCGCGCGGCGCGCACTTTCGAGAAATTCCGTCCCGGACGCCGGAGATCATACCATGCCTTTGACGATCAGGCCCGTCACGCCGGCGGTCGGCGCCGAGGTTTCCGGCGTCAATCTGGCGCGTTTGAGCGATGCCGATTTCACCCAGATCGAGCACGCCTGGAATCGCCACGGCGCACTGCTCTTCCGCGACCAGCATATCAGCGACAATGACCTGCTCGCCTTCTCGCGCCGCTTCGGCGACCTCGATCCGCCGCCGGTGCAGGAGCATGGCCGCCAGTCGCCGGAAGGCTATCCCGATATCTACGTCGTCTCGAACGTTCTCGACGCCAAGGGCGCGCCGATCGGGGCGCTCGGCGCGGGCGAGGCGGTTTGGCACACCGACATGAGCTATCTGCCGACGCCGCCGGACGCCTCGATGCTCTATTCGCTCGAGGTGCCACCGAGCGGCGGCGACACATGGGTCCTCGGCATGCAGGCGGCGTGGACGACGCTGCCCGATGCGCTGAAAGCCAAAGTGCGCGGGCGCCGCATCAAGCATGACGGCACTTACAACAGCGGCGGCTTCTTGCGCAAAGGCGTGACGCCGAGCGACGACCCGCACACCGCGCCGGGCGCGTGGCATCCGGCGGTGCTGCGCCATCCGGTCACCGGCGCGCCCTCGCTGTTTCTCGGTCGGCGGCGCAACTCCTATGTCGAGGGGCTCTCGCAGCCGGACTCGGATGCGCTGCTCGACGCGCTGTGGGCGCATATCGACCGCCCCGACCTGCGCTACGAGCATCGCTGGCGCGTCGGCGATCTGCTGCTGTGGGACAACCGCTCCACGATGCACCGGCGCGACCCATTCGACAACGCGACGCGCCGCGTGATGCATCGCACGCAGATCAAGGGCAAGGCCGAGCCGCGCGCGTACGTCGAGGCGGCCTAGAGTCCGTTATCGGTTGGCAGAGGCCGCGCCCAGCGGCCTCCACTCGATGCAAAGTCATTACCGGCGCGGTGGGCTCCCTAGGAAGAACACTGCTGCCCCGGGAATCCTCCGGACCTTGCGACAGAGACGTACTTTCCCTGGGGCGAGTCCCAGACCAAATACCTCGACTCGTAGTTTGCCTGGGCCGCCGTGGAGGTCACGTAGCTGCTCGCTTTCGACGCCCATTGCCAATTGCTGCCTCCAACATAATCGCCATCAGATTTCGATGAGTTCTCGTAGAGACCGATCCAGTCGTACGTGCCTATCGCGCTGGCGCTCCATGTAAGGTTGAACCAACCCTTCCCGCTCAGCCCCAGACAGACGCGCTGCCCTGAACTCGCTGGTCCAGGCTTGACCGTTCCGGCAGCAAGCGCTTGTGCGGCATGTTCCGGGCTCGGAAATGTGGTCGTATCCGGCATCTCTTCCTCCTCTCGTGGCCTCACGTCTCAACACACATGATTGAAATCAATGCGGTTAGACCACTAAAGGTAGCATTGGACGCAAGCCCTGATCAATGACGATTCTATCAGAGGGTGTGGTCGGGAGCGTTCGAGCCAGCGAGCCGCCGTGACAAACCGGACCGATGAGCTCGTGCCTTAATCCAGCGTCCGCCTGAACCGCGTCACCGCGACCATCATGGCGAACAGCATCAGGCCGAACAGCGCCAGCGCGTCGTAATTCAGGTCGGAGATCGTCGAACCCTTCAGCATGATCGCGCGCACGATGCGCACGAAATGCGTGAGCGGCAGGCATTCGCCGATCCATTGCGCCCAGTTCGGCATACCGGCGAAGGGAAACAGGAAGCCGGAGAGCAAGAGGTTCGGCAGGAAGAACATCATCGCCATCTGGATCGCCTGCAGCTGGTTCTGCGCCAAGGTCGAGAACGTGTAGCCGAACGCCAGGTTGGTCGCGATGAACAGCGTGGTGAGAGCCGCGAGCAGGATCATGCTGCCGACCACCGGCACGCCGAACAGCAGGATGCCGGCGCCGACGATCAGCGCGGCCTGGAGGAATCCGACCAGCACATAGGGCGCGATCTTGCCGAGCATGATCTCGAACGGCCGGATCGGCATCGCGAGCAGGCTCTCCATCGTGCCGCGCTCGGTCTCGCGCGTGACCGACAGCGCAGTGAAGATCAGCATGGTGAGCGTCAGGATGGTGCCGAGCAGGCCGGGCACGATGTTGAGCTGGCTCGATGCGCCCGGATTGTAGCGCGCATGGGTGCGGATCTCGAACGCGGGCGCGCCCGTCTCCGGCAGCCCGTGATCGTGCGCCAGCGCCGTATTCACGATCTGCGCCAGCGCGGACAACGCCGAGCCGGTCGCCACCGGATCGGTCGCGTCGGCGGCAACCAGCAATGTCGGCCTGTCGCCGCGGCGCAGCGCGCGCTCGAAGTTCGCAGGGATTTCCAGCGCGAACAGCACGGTGCCGGATTGCAGCAGCCGGTCGAACTCGGCCGCATCGCGCACCTGATGCGTCACACGGAAATACTTGGTGTTGCGCAGCGCCGCCAGGATCGAGCGGCCGACGTCGCTCGTCTCCTGCAGCAGAACCGCAGTCGGCATGTCGCGCGGCGTGCTGTTGATCGCGTAACCGAAC
>DATEKY010000097.1:0-2723 GCA_035277225.1 Xanthobacteraceae bacterium | reverse complement strand
CCGAAGCCCGCGACCGGGAACGGCAGGCCGTATTCGGAATACTGCTTGAGGAAGTTGGTGATCTGGTTGCCGGCGAGGTTCGATACCACCAGGTCAGGCCGGGCCTGGCGGATCTTCAGCAGGAACGGCGAGAAGTCGGACGCATCGGTCGGCACCAGCTCGTCGGCGGCGAACTGTCCGCCGTTGGTTTCCATGAACTTCTTGGCGACCTTCAGCAGATCGTGGCCGAACGCATAGTCGGCCGTGAGCGAGTACCACTTCTTGCCTTTGACCATGTTCTCCTTGAGCAGGTACTGGCCGACGGCCTGCACGTACATCGAGTTCGCCGCCTCGATGTGGAACATGTACTGATTGCAGTCGGAGCCGCGCAGCGCGTCCGAATTGCAGCCGGTGTTGATGAACACGGTCTTGGTGCGCTTCGCCACCTGGCCGATGGCAAGTCCGGAGGCCGACGAGATCTCGCCGATGATCATCGCGACCTTGTCGCGCTCGATCAGGCGCTCGGCCTTGGCCGACGCGGTCTGCGGATTGACCGAGTCCTCCAGTACCAGCTCGATCTTGCGCCCCGCCACGCCGCCCGCGGCGTTGATCTCCTCCGCCGCGAGCGTGATGCCCTGCACGGCGAAATCGCCGAGCGGGCCGAGGAAGCCGGTGCGCGGCGTCAGGTGACCTATCTTGATCGCGTCGGACTGCGCGCGCGAGATCGCCGGCATGCCGAGGGCGAGCGCGGAGCCGGCCGCACCTTGCACCAGCGCGCGGCGCGACAGAATGAGTTTGCGAGACATTCAAGTCCTCCCGGTTTTATCGGCTGCGGCGTTCCGCTTGCCGGCTTTATTGATGGGCATTACGGTCGCGCGGGCTCATGAGAAACGCAAGTGGGGGGATGCATGGCTGATCAGCGCAGGCTCCCGCGGCGATGCGTGCTGCTTGGCGCAGCGGCGCTGGTGCTCGGATCGCAAGTGTCCCACGCACAGCCGAAGATGACCAAGGAGCGGGCCGAGTATCAGGACGAGCCGAAAGGCGGGATCATGATGTGCGGCACCTGCACGCTGTTCATCCCTCCGGCGGAGTGCAAGGTGGTGGAAGGTTTCGTCGCGGTCACCGGCTGGTGCAATGCATTCGATCTGGCGGATTGAGGTGCGCATGTCCCGGGCGCGGCGCGGCATGAAATGATGCGCCGCAGACCCGGGACCGCTAGAAGCTCGGAGCTTTGTGCGATCCCGCATCTGCGGTGCACCGCTTGCGCGCTGCACCGCGTGCGGGACACGAGAAGTGAGGAAACATGAACCTTGGTATCAGAGGCCTGAAAGTCCTGGTCACGGCCGGCGCGGGCGGCATCGGGCTGGAGATCGCGCGCTCGTTCGTTGCCGAAGGCGCGCGCGTCCATGTGTGCGACGTCGACAAGGCCGCGCTGCGCAGGCTCGCGAAAAGCGATCCGAAGATCACCCGCTCGACCTGCGACGTGTCCGACCGCAGGCAGGTGACGAAACTGTTCAAGGAGGCGCTCGCCGCCCTGAAGGGGCTCGACGTGCTGGTGAACAATGCCGGCATCGCGGGGCCGACCGGCAAGGTCGACGAGATCGCGCCCGAAGACTGGGACCGCTGCCTCGGCGTCGACATCACCGGGCAGTTCAACTGCACCCGGCTCGCGGTGCCGCACTTACGAAAAAGCAAGAACGCCTCGATCATCAATCTGTCATCGGCGGCGGGCCGGCTCGGCTTCCCGCTGCGCACGCCCTACTCGGCGGCCAAATGGGCGGTGGTCGGCTTCACCAAGTCGCTCGCCGCCGAGCTTGGGCCGGATGGCATTCGCGTCAACGCGATCCAGCCCGGCATCGTCTCGGGCGAGCGGATCGACCGCGTGATGGAGAACAAGGCGAAGGCACGCGGCATCACGCCGCAAGCCATGCTCACGGAGGCGCTGTCGGTCGTCTCGATGCGCACCACCGTGTCGCCGCAGCAGATCGCCGACGCGATCGTGTTCGTCTGCTCGACCCGCGGGCGCACCATCTCGGGCCAGGCGATTTCGGTGTGCGGCGACACCCAGATGCTGCCGTGAGACTCGTTGGCACGCCAGCCTCGTAGCCAGCCTCGTAGCGCGGATGGAGCCTAAAGCGCGTTACGCGCGTCTGCGACGCGCTATGGCGAAATCCGGAAATCCCGCATTACGCTTCGCTCCATGCGGGCTACACCCCTGAAATCACAGCAGAAAGATTCTTGTAAGAATCCATGAACCGGCAGGCCGCGGGCGGCGACAAATAGGCATCAGAGGCCATTTGGTCTCGACCGAGACACCGGGGGCAGAACTTAGCTCGATCGGCGCGTCCGCCCCCCTTCCACCCCCGCGCCGATTGGCTCGACCCGCCTGGACAGTCCCCGTCCGGGCGGGTCGTACTATTTCGGGCATCCCGCAATCACCCCTCATCCTGAGGGCCCGCGACGCGAGAGCGTCGTGGGCGTCTCGAAGGATGGCCGAGTGCACCGCCGCCGCTCCGGGCCATGCTTCGAGACGCGCCGCCATAGCGCGTCGCCGACGCGCGTAAACGCGCTTTAGGCGGCGCTCCTCAGCATGAGGTTCGGTGTGATGAACCTCTCCCCGACAGCACGCGACCAATGGTCATGAACGGGGCGCTGCCCCACGGCAAAACGGAAGGGAATTCATCATGACCAAGTTCACCAAGATCGCGGCTGGTACGCTCGCGGCTCTCACCATCACGGTCGGC
>DATEKY010000096.1:0-4558 GCA_035277225.1 Xanthobacteraceae bacterium | reverse complement strand
CGCGATCATCACGCCGATGAAGCCGGCCGCGACCGCGCTCCAGCGCCGCCAGCCGACCTGCTCCTTGAGGAAGATCGCGGACAGCGCCGTCACGTAGACCGGCGCCGCGAGATAGAACGTCACGGTGTCGGCGAGCGGCAGATAGGTCACGGCGATGAAGAAGAAGATGGATTCGAGCACCGACAGCATCACGCGGGCGAACTGCAGCCCCGGCCGCGGCGCATCGAGTATCGCCCTGCCCTCGCGCCAGACCAGCGGGGCGAGCAGCAGCATCGCGGCAGCGCTGCGGATGGTGAGCATCTGCCACACCGAATAGGTGCCGAGCAGCCATTTGCCGAGCGCGTCGTTGCAGCAGAACAGGAAGATGCCGAGCACCATCAGGCCGATGCCGGCAAGTGCAGTCGAACGAGGTTGTGTCATGGGACCGGAGATGGAATGGGATCGCGCCGCGCCACGATCTGCTCGCGATGGAAGATATACAGTCCTGCCGCCACGATGATGGCCGAGCCCGCGAGCATGAAGCGGTCGGGCACGTCGCCGAACACGACGTAGCCGAGCAGGATCGCCCACACCAGCATCGTGTATTGGTACGGCACGACGACGCTCGCCGGCGCGAGCTTCAGCGAGCGGTTGATGGAAAACAGCGCCAGCACCGATACCGCGCCGAAGCCCGACAGGAACATCAGGTCGTAGAGCGACGGCGTCACCCAGGCGAGCGGCGCCGCGACCGCCCCGAACGCGAAGGTGCTGGCCATCTGCGTGCTCATCAGCACGGTGTCGTGCGTGTCGCGCAGCATGCGCGTGACGATCATCAGCACCGCGAAGCAGACGCTGCCGGTCAGCGCGATCAGCGCCGGTAAGGTCAGTGTCGCGGCGGAGGGACGCAGTGCGATGACCACGCCGAGAAAGCCCACCAGCACCGCGGCCCAGCGTCGCCAGCCGACTCTCTCCTTCAGCAGCAGCGCCGAGAGCGCCGTGACGTAGATGGGTCCGGCGAGGTAGAACGTGATCGCGTCGGCGAGCGGCAGGTAAACCACCGCCCAGAAGAACAGCACCACCTCGGCGGTCGAGAGCACGCAGCGCGCAAGCTGCAGCGCCGGGCGCGGCGCGTTCCAGAAGGCCGCGTGCCCGGCACGCCAGATGAACGGCGCCAGCAGCAGCAAGGTGCTGGCGCTGCGGATCAGCAGGAACTGCGCGACCGGATAGGTCGCGACCAGCCACTTGCCGACCGCGTCGTTGATGCAGAACAGAAAAACGCCGAGCAGCATCAGGCCGATGCCGGCGACCGGATTCCCCGTCTGCACTGTCATGGAATTTCCGCCAGCGCGATCGGCTGCTTGCGCACCACGACCCGCTCGCGCCAGAAGATATACAGACCGGCCGCGATAATGATGACGGCGCCGGCGAGCATATAGCCGTCCGGCAGCTCGCCGAACATCGACCAGCCGAACAGCACCGACCACAGGATCAGCGTGTACTGGTACGGCACGACGACGCTTGCGGAGGCGAGCTTGAGCGAGCGCACCACACATAACAGCGCGAGCACCGATGCAATGCCGAGGCTGCCGATGAACAGCAGATCGACCGCATCCGGCATGATCCAGCCGAACGGCGCGGTCGCGAGCCCGAACGCCAGCGCGCCGAGGAACTGCGTGGTTATCAGCACGGTGTCGTTCGTCTCGCGCAGCGCACGTGTCGTGATCATCAAGAGCGCATAGGCGATGCTGCCGGAGAGTGCGATCAGCGCCGGGAGCGTGAAGCTTGCCGACGACGGCCGCAGCGCGATCACGACGCCGATGAAGCCGACCAGAACTGCCGTCCAGCGCCGCCACCCGACCCGCTCGCGAAGCAGCACAACCGACATCGCCGTCACATAGATCGGCCCCGCGAGATAGAACGTCGTGGTGTCGGCGAGCGGCAGATACGACACGGCCCAGAAGAACATCGCGATTTCGGCCGTCGACAGGATGATACGCAGCGCCTGAAGGCCGGGCTTTGGGGCGCCGATGAAAGCCAACCGCCCGGCCCGCCAGATGAACGGAGACAGCAGCACGAGCGTGATGGCGGCGCGAATCCCCATGAACTCGCCGACCGGATACTTTGCCACCAGCCATTTTCCGGCCGCGCTGTTGAGTGCAAAGAGAAACACCGCGACCAGCATGAAGCCGATGCCGGTGAGCGCGGCCGAGCGGCCGGCAGCAGTGACGATTGATGAGGCGGTCATTTTAGTCCCGGCAGGGACGCGGACGTTAAGGATCGCGGCACACCACCGCAAGGCGCCGGATTGCCGCGCGGCCGCATAAGCCCTATCTGACGCTCATGAAATTTCTTGATGAGGCCAAGGTCTACATCCGCTCGGGCAACGGCGGGAACGGATGCATCTCGTTCCGGCGCGAGAAGTTCATCGAGTTCGGCGGACCGAACGGGGGCGACGGCGGGCGCGGCGGCGACGTGATCGTCGAGGCGGTCGACGGCCTCAACACGCTGATCGACTACCGCTACCAGCAGCATTTCACCGCGAAGAACGGCGGCGGCGGCATGGGCAAGGACCGCCACGGCGCCAACGGCGCCAATGTGGTGATGAAGGTTCCGGCCGGCACGCAGATCTACGAGGAGGACGGCGAGACGCTGCTCGCCGATCTCGACAAGGTCGGCGAGCGCGTGGTGCTGGCGAAAGGCGGCAACGGCGGCTTCGGCAACGCGTATTTCAAATCGTCGACCAACCGGGCGCCGCGCCACGCCAACCCCGGTCTCCCGGGTGAAGAGCGCACCATCCGCCTACGGCTGAAGCTGATCGCCGATGCCGGCCTTGTCGGACTGCCGAATGCCGGCAAGTCCACGTTCCTCGCCTCGGTCAGCGCCGCCAAGCCGAAGATTGCCGACTATCCGTTCACCACCTTGCATCCGCAGCTCGGCGTGGTGCGCATCGACAATCGCGAATTCGTGCTCGCCGATCTGCCCGGGCTGATCGAAGGCGCGCATGACGGCGTCGGCCTCGGCGACCGCTTCCTCGGCCACATCGAGCGCTGCCGTGTTCTGCTGCATCTCGTCGACGGCACCGGCGAGCACGCCGGCGAAGCCTACAAGACGGTGCGCCACGAACTCGAAGCCTACGGCCACGGGCTGCTCGACAAGGTCGAGATCGTCGCGCTGAACAAGGCGGATGCGCTGACGCCGGAGCAATTGAAGCAGCAGTTCGCGCGGTTGAAGCGCGCCGCGAAGAAAACGCCGCTGGTGCTGTCCGCCGCGACGCACGCGGGCGTCACCGAGGTGCTGCGCGCGCTCTATGCCGAGATCGGGAAGGCGAACGCCGTCGACGCAGCGCCCGCCGAGGCGTGGCATCCGTAAGATCGTAGGGTGAGCAAAGGCGCCGGAGGCGCCGTGCCCACCGCACCGCGGTGCGCTGTTCGCGTGGGCACGCGCGTCGCCGCTGACGCGGCGACACGCTTTGCCCACCCTACAGTTCTACGCCGACTTCTTCCCCGCCGCCTGATTGAGATCTGCGAAGCCCGTCGCCTCGCTCTCGTCCTTGCGCGCGGTCGTGAACAGCGCGTCGACCGCGACGTCGAGCTCGCTCTGGCGCGCGCTGAGATTGCCCGACAGCTCGAGCACGAATTTCGCCGCGCCCTGCGTGCGCTTGATCGTTTCCTCGACCATCTTCAGCGCGTCGGCCACCGTGGAAGCATTGGTCGCCGCCGAGCTTGCGCTGCGCGCGATGCTCGCGGTCGCGGCGGACTGTTCGTCCACCGCCGCCGCCACCGCCTCGGCGATCTTGGCGATATCCGACACGATGCCGCCGGCGCTCGCGATCTCCTCGACCGAGCGGCGCGTCGTGTCCTGGATCATCTGGATGTGGCGGCCGATCTCTTCCGTGGCCTTCGAGGTCTGCGTCGCGAGTGATTTCACCTCGCCGGCCACGACCGCGAAGCCCTTGCCCGCTTCGCCGGCGCGCGCCGCCTCGATGGTGGCGTTGAGCGCGAGCAGATTGGTCTGCGCCGCGATGTTGGAGATCAGATTGACCACCGAGCCGATGGTGCCGACCGCATGCGAGAGCGACTGGATGGTGCCGTTGCTCTTCTCCGCCTGCGCGACCGCTTCCCGCGCCATGCCCTCGCTGCTCTTCGCCTGGCGGTAGATGTCGGCGATCGAGGCCGACAGTTCCTCGGTCGAGGCCGCGGTCGTCGTCACGTGCGTGGCTGCCGCGCTTGCCGCATCGGTCGCAGTCGCGGTCTGCCCGCTCGCCGTTTCGGCCAGACCCGTAAGCTGGTGCGAGGTGTCGCCGAGCGTCGTGGCCACCTGGCTCATCGCGTCGCGCACCGCGCGGATCGAGTCCGCGAACGAGGCGATCGCGCGGTTGAGCTCGTCGGTGCGCGCCTTGGCCGAGCTTGCGCCGATATTGGCGTGGCAGAACACCGCGTTGGCATTGTCGAGCGCGAAGATGTGCATCGCGGCGCGCGAGAGGAGCGCGATCTTGGCACCGGAGAAGCGGTGCCGCTTGCACACGATGCCGATGAAGTCCGACAGGATGCGCTGGTTGATCACCGGACGCGTACGCATG
>DATEKY010000095.1:0-2826 GCA_035277225.1 Xanthobacteraceae bacterium | reverse complement strand
GCGCTCCTCTGCGGCCTTGAGATCGCTCACCTCGGATTCGGCGACCAGCGGGCACACCCAGTAGACCCGCTCGCCGCGCTCCAGCGCGCGGCCGACGCCCTCCACCACCTCGTTGATGCGCGAGAGCGGAATGGCGCGCGTGTCGATCGGCTGGCGTCCGGCCGGCTTCTCGCGCAACTGCGACACGTCCATGTAGCCGAAATAGGTGAGCACCAAAGTTCGCGGGATCGGCGTCGCGGTCAGAACCAGCACGTCGACGGCCTCGCCCTTGCGGGTCAGCGCGAGACGCTGGTGCACGCCGAAGCGGTGCTGCTCGTCGACGACGGCGAGCGCGAGATCGCGGAATTCGACCTCGTCCTGGAACAGCGCATGCGTGCCGACCAGCAGGTCGAGCTCGCCCGCCGCAAGCCGCGCCAGGATCTCGGCGCGCTCCTTGCCGCGTTCGCGGCCGGTGAGGATCGCAAGCCTTAAGCCCGCCGCTTCGGCAAGCGGCGCCATGGTCTTGTGATGCTGGCGCGCGAGGATTTCGGTCGGCGCCATCAGCGCGGCCTGCCGTCCGGCCTCGATCACGGTCGCGGCGGCGAGCAGCGCCACCACGGTCTTGCCCGAGCCGACGTCGCCCTGCAGCAGCCGCACCATCCGTTCGGGCTTGGCCAGGTCAGCGTCGATCTCCGCGATCGCGCGCGCCTGCGAGGGCGTCAGCGAATAGGGCAGCGCACCGGCGATCTTCTGCGCCAGTCTGCCGTCGCCGCGGCTCGGCCGCCCGGCGAGCCGCTTCTGGTTGGCGCGCACCAGCGCAAGCGCGAGCTGGCCGGCGAGCAGCTCGTCATAGGCGAGCCGCGACCAGGCCGGCGTTTCCGGCGCGACCGCGGCCGGGTCGGCCGGACGGTGCAGCCCCGACAGCGCCGCGCCGAAGCTTGGCCATTTCTGCTTCTTCAGCCAGGCCTCGTCCTGCCACTCCGGCAGCACCGGCAATTTCGCCAGCGCATTCTCGGTCGCCTTGCGCACGACGTTGAGGCTGAGGCCCTCGGTCAACGGATAGACCGGCTCGATCAGCGGCAGCTTGTCGAGATCGGCCTCGGACACCACGCGGTCCGGATGCACCATCTGCAGCATGCCGTCGTAGGACGCGGCGGTGCCGGAGACGTAGCGCAGTTCGCCGACCGGGAGCAGCTTGTCGAGATAGTCCTTGCGCGCGTTGAAGAAGGTCAGCGTGATGTCGCCGGTGTCGTCGCTGGCATAAACCTGATACGGCGCGCGCGGGCGGTTCGGCGGCGGCGCGCGGTGGCGGTCCACGGTGACCGCCACGGTGACGACGGTATCCGGCACGACGTCGCGCAGCTTCGGCCGCGCGCGGCGGTCGATGGTGCCGGCCGGCAGGTGGAACAGCAGGTCGGCGACGCGCGGCGTCTCGCGGTCGAGCAGGCGCGCGAACAGTTTCTCCAATTTCGGCCCAACGCCCGAGAGGCTGGTCAGGGACGCAAACAGTGGAGTGAGAAGCTGCGGGCGCATCTAGAGCATGATCCCGAAAAGTGGATACCGGTTTTCGGAAAAGATCATGCTCCACCAATTACGTGCTTTGCGAAGATCCGCGCGCGAACACCGCGCTGCCGCGCGTGATGCGCTCGCCGTTCACCGTCAGGAACGCATTGGCGAAGGCGAGCCGGCCGCCGACCTTCTGCACCTCGACATGCGCCTCGATCCAGTCGCCGACCTTGGCGCCGCCGATGAAGTCCGCCGTGAGGCTCGCGGTGATCAGCGGGGCGGGCGGCGTCTCGCTCATCGCCGCGCGATAGCCGAGCGCGATGTCGAGCAGGGTCATCAGCAGGCCGCCATGCGCGCCGCCACGCGCGTTCGCGTGCTTTCCCAGCACGCGCAGGCCGATCACGAAGCCGTCGCCGTCCTTGCGATAAAACAGCGGGCCGATCGTCTCGAGGAACGGGCTGGTGCGGAACAGCGGCTCGAAACCGCTGGGGGGATTGGGCTCGTCGCGATCGGATGTCATGGCATGCGATTATGCCATGACACGGGCGACGCGCGCGTGTCCGATCAGGTAAACGCCGAGTAGGCGATCAGCCCGAACAGCACCGCGAGGACCGAGTATTTGGCGGTGTAATAGGCGTTCCGGTTCCACGCCTTGAACCGCTTGCCCGCCAGCCGCAGATGATAGACCGAGCCGAAGATCTTGTTGACCACGCCGATGCGCTCGCCCGGCTCGTTCTCGGTCTGGGTTTCCTTGATGATGCGCCGGCTGACCCAGCGGTTCACCGCGGTCATCGCGCGCGTGCGCAGCGGCCGCTCGATGTCGCAGAACAGGATGATGCGGTTCTGGTCGGTGGTGTTCTCGGCGTAGTGCAGGAAGGTTTCATCGAACAGCAGGTCCTCGCCGTCGCGCCACGTATAGGCGTTGCCGTCGACGAAGATGCGGCATTCGCCCGGATGCGTCGGCGTCACCAGCCCGAGGTGATAGCGCAGGGAACCGGCGTAAGGATCGCGATGGCGCACCAGCCGCCCGCCCGGCGCGAGGGTCGCGAACATGGCGCCCTTGATGCAGGGGATCGATTTCAGCAGCGCGACCGTCTGCGGGCACATCCGCTCGGCGGACGGCAGCGCGTCGCCGTACCACTTCAAGTAAAAGCGCTTCCAGCCGCTGCGGAAGAACGAGTTGAAGCCCCAGTCGTTGTAGCCATCGGAGGCCTTGATCCGGCCTTCATCGAACAGCGCGGCGGCTTCGTCGCGGATCGTGGTCCAGTTGTCGCGCAGCTTCGCGAGATCGGGGACCGTCGAAACCGGCAGGATCGGTTTGTTCGGGACCGCCGAGAACAG
>DATEKY010000094.1:0-4432 GCA_035277225.1 Xanthobacteraceae bacterium | reverse complement strand
GCGATCACCAATCCGATGCCGCTGACGCTGACTTTCAGCGGCTCGGTGAGCGGCAACACGCTCAACGGCACCGCCGACACCGGCATGTTCGGCAGTTTCCCGTTCGAGGGAACGCGGGCGTAGCGCGATACCGCTCCGCATCAACATCACTTCTGCGGAGCATCAACTTAACCCATGAGACCGCTGCGGCCGGCCGTGATAGCCTGAAGGCGTTCACATGCTGGAGCGCTCGATGCGCCTCGTGACCCGCGATCTTCCCCTGGTGCCGCTGCTGTTGCCGGTCGTCGCCATCGGGCTGTTCCCGCTCGTGATGCTGCCGCTGCTCGGCTATCTCGGCTTCGTGGTGCTCGGCATCCTGATCGGCTTCGCCGCCGTGATGGCGCAGCTCGAGGAACAGGGCGCGCACACCCGCCACGTCATCAGCCACGGCAGCCTCAGCCGCGCCGAACAGGCCGGCTACAACCACGACCAGCAGGCGCTGATGCGCTCGCTTTATGCGGTGAAGATCGTCGCTGCCGGCCTGATCGTGCTCGGCGCGGGCGGGTTCATGCTGACGCGGTAGAGTTGCGCATCAGATCGAACGCACCGGTGCCGTTGTCTTAAGCCGGCCGTCGTCCTCGTTCCCTCAATCCGCCGCGGCGTCATCGCATTTCCGCTGGGCAGAGTCGCGCGCTCTGCTACATTGCCTCCCTCACGGCGACGCAAATTGGAACTTGGAATTGGAACGTCACGCTATTCTCACGGAGGTGGGTGGGATCATTCGATCCGAGCTTGACGATCAGCCGCTCGAGATCACCGAACACACCGTGATCGACGGCATCGACGGCTGGGACAGCGTTGCCCACGTGAGGATCATCGTTGCGATCGAAGCGCGGTTCTCGGTCCGCTTCGAGCCCGACGAATACATGGATTTCCAGAACGTCGGCGAAGTGGTTGATTGCCTGTCAAAGAAGCTCTCCGAAGTCAGCCACGACCGGATCCCGCGTCCGCGCGCAGCGCTGCGCGGCTAAGCCGGATTGGCGCGATGCCGGAACCCATCAACAGGCACATCTTGCAGCCGCCCTTCCTGCACCGCGGCGGGCTCGCGTGGGCGGCACACGTTCCCGAGGACGCAAGCGGGCCGAGCGACAGCAGCGACGACACGCGCTGCTCGCAATTGCGGCTGTGGGAGGACGACACGCGGCTCGGGCCGCGTCATGCGCTGCACAACGCGATCGAGAGCGAGGGCGCAGGGCGCTACTCGCATTGGGGCGGCGGGCTGATCTTTTCGACCAGCGACGGCAGCGATCCGAATACCAACGGCCGGCGCTATGGCGTGGCGCTCGGAGCGCCGACGACCCGCGTGGTGGGGCTCGGATCATGCCACCTGCACGATGCGCTGATCGAGCTGGAGGACAAGGCCCTGGTCCACTGGGCCTGGCAGACGCCGGCGCTCGCTCACACGCCGCGCGAGGCGGCCCAGCTGCTCGCCTTCCATCTTGGCGAGCTGGATATTCCTGTGCCGTTGCACTCCGTCACCGTCGCCGATACCGCGCTGGCCGGCAGCGACCCGGCCGACTTCCGGCCCGGTGCGGCCCGGATCAAGCAAGCCGACATCGCGTTTCTCGAATTCGGCTCGACGGTCGACATCGCGTACGGGCCGTACTGGCTGTTGCGCGCGCCGCTGCGGACACGCTTCATCGACAGGTTCGCGGAGCTCGGCGCCGCGAGCCGCCAAACGGCTTACCGCTGGTACAATCAGGGCCTGCTGAAGCGCAACGAGGCCGCGCGGGCGGAATGCGCCGAGCGGATGCTCGACATGATCCCGCGCCTCGGCGTGAACCGCGGTCTCGCCAGCGACGTCGTGCGCAATGCGCGCGGCGTCGAGCAGGACATGACGTCGGTCATCGAGACCATGCGGAAGATCCGCGACACCCTGCAGGCGAAAGCAACCTGCGTGCTGAGCTCGCAGAACGCGTTCATGCCCGACGGCCGCGCGTTGAGCTGGCCGGGCAACTTCTTCAAGGTGATCGAGGCCGCCTGCCACGAGATCGGCCTGCCGCTGCTGCATACCAAGGACCTGGTGGCCGAACAGGGTGCGGCCTTCGCGATCAAGAAGGACCTGGTTCACTTCACGCCACAGATGATTTCGCTGCTCGGCACCGAGATCCTCGCGATGGGCAAGCGAGCGCTGCACGCGCGCGAGGCTGGCGTGGTAGGCTCGCAAGCGGGGAGCGGTGCTAGGACGCCGGCTCCGGCAGAGTCCTGACCCGATGCCGTCGATCTACATCATCAATCCGCGCTGCTCGACGCCGGGCTATCACACGTCCGAGGGCTTCGCGGACGAACACGGCGGCCGCACCCAGGTGGCCGACCTCGCGATCGTGACGGTCGCGGCGCTCGTTCCGGAGAACTGGGATGTTCGCCTGACGGATGAAGATATCTCGCCGGTCGACTTCGATTGCGCTGCCGATTTCATCGCGATCACAGGAAAGGTGTCGCAGCGCCGGCGCATGATCGAGATCGCCGCCGCGTTCCGCCGCCGCGGGCAAACCGTCATCATCGGCGGATCGTTCGCCTCGCTCAGCCCGGACGACATGCGGCCGCACGCCGACATCCTCGTCACCGGCGAACTCGAGCAGCTGGCGCCGAAGCTGTTTGCCGATCTGGGCGCCGGCCGGTGGTCGGACCGCTATGACGGCGGACAGGCCGACATCCGTCTGTCGCCGCTGCCGCGCTGGGACCTCTATCCGGTCGAGCGCGCGGGGGCCGGAGCGCTACAGACCACGCGGGGCTGCCCGTTCAACTGCGAGTTCTGCGATGTGATCCAGTACCAGGGACGCAAGCAGCGCCACAAGACGATCGACCAGGTGCTGGCAGAGCTGTCGCTGCTGCACCGCCACGGCTTCCGCAGGGTGTTCCTGGTGGACGACAACTTCACCGTCCATCGCCGCTTCGCGCGCGACATGCTCAGCGCGATCGCCGACTGGAACAAGGCGCAGCGCGAGCCGGTGAGCTTCCTGACGCAGGCCTCCCTCGACATCGCGCGCGACGAGGACATGCTGGAGCTGTGCCATGCGGCCGGTGTCCGCATGCTGTTCATGGGCATCGAAACGATCAACGACGACAGCCTGCGCGAGACCGGCAAGCTGCAGAACCTGCTGATGCCGATGCAGGACGCGGTCTCGCGCATCGTCGCCTCCGGTATCGCGGTGCAGGCCGGCGCGATCGTCGGCTTCGATCACGACGACGCGTCGATCTTCGATCGCCTGCTCGAATTCTTCCAGCGCATGCCGTTGCCGGACATCAGCCTCGGGGTGCTGACCGCACCGGCCGCGACGCACCTCTATCGCCGCATGGCGAAGGAAGGACGGCTGCGCGGCGATATCTGGGAGACCTCGGCCGGCAGCCCATTCGAGACCAATATCGAGCCGGCGCAAATGAGCCGGCAGGACCTGCTGAAGGGCGCACTGCGGCTTTGCTCCGAACTCTACCGGGTCGAGAACTATCAGGAGCGCA
Source organism: Xanthobacteraceae bacterium (assembly GCA_035277225.1). Lineage (GTDB taxonomy): Bacteria > Pseudomonadota > Alphaproteobacteria > Rhizobiales > Xanthobacteraceae > PALSA-894. The sequence continues at coordinate 934 of DATEKY010000094.1, read as the reverse complement.
TGGGCCATCTCATCCGGCAACATGGCGGGACCGGGCGGCCTCACGGCGGAGGGGCGAGAAAGAGCGCGATGGCGGCGTTCAAGCGCATCGGCGCGCGCGGCCGGCCGGAGGCCGAGATGGTGGGGGACGTCCTGCGTGCAGCGGCCGCAAAACCTCCCGCGCTCCCGGCGGTGATGCATTTCCTCGCCCGCTATGAGCAAGCCCGCCGGGTGCTGGATCATGCGCCCGCGGCCTGATCATTTTGACCGCTGAACCTCACGACCTGTTGCCCGCTCGCCTCGCGCGCTGGGCACGTGAACGCGCCGACGATGATGCGATCGTCGTGCTCCAGGACGGCGAGCGCGAGACGCACCGGTTGAGTTTCGCGGCGCTTCATCGTGACGCGAGCGCGGTGGCGCAGCGGCTCGGCAACGTCGCGGGACAAGGTGTCCTCATCTTGTCGCGGTCGCAGGCCGATTTCGCGATCGCGTTCCTCGGTTGCCTTTATGCGGGTGCGATCGCGGTGCCGTGCAGTTCGGGACCGCGCAATCGCGGCTGGGAGCGGATCGCGGCGATCGTCGCAGACGCGGCGCCCGCCGCAGCGCTCGGCGGGGCGGACGTCCGCGACGTGCTCGACAAGGTCGCGGCGCTCGGCGTCCGTTCGATCGATCTGTCGGCGCAAGACGCTGCCGGCGCGGGTCGCATCGTGTCCGTCGCGCGCGACGCCCCTGCTCTCTTGCAGTACACCTCCGGCTCGACCGGCTCGCCGAAAGGCGTGGTCGTCACGCACGGCAATCTCGCCGCCAACCTCGAAATGCTGCGCGCAGGCTTCGGCGTGCACGACGGCAGCGTCTTTCTCACCTGGCTGCCGCTGTTCCACGACATGGGCCTGATCGCAAACCTGCTCGTCGCGCTCCATTGCGGCGTGCCATGCATCCTGATGCCGCCGATTGCC
>DATEKY010000093.1:0-5199 GCA_035277225.1 Xanthobacteraceae bacterium | reverse complement strand
GTTCGCGAAATGCCCGCTGCTACGGCGCTGCTGATCCTCGCGGCGGTCGTCGCAACGCTCGTCGCCGTCAATCTTAAAGGACCATGGTGGGTCGGCGTCGCGATGGCCCTCGCGACAGGTCTCGTGCTGCCGTTCAACGCGCCGCCGCACGAGATCACCATTCCGGCGGCGATCGCCGCTCAGATCGGCTTTGCCGTCGCGGCTTTCGCGGCATTCGCCGTCGTCACCATCGTGGCGATGCAGGTCGTGCGCCCCTGGCAGCGCATCGGCGTGCGCATCGTCGGCTCGTGGATCGCCGCCAGCGCAATCCTGGTGCTGGCGCTTCGTCTCGCGCGCTAAGTGGCTTCGCCGCAAGTCGCGGCGGCCGTATGTGCGCCCTCTCCCCTTGAGGGAGAGGGCATCTCACGCTTTCAACGAAGAAGAATGGGAGAGGGGTACCCCTCTTCCGACCGAGGTCGTTGATGACCCTGCGACGCCCTCTCCCTCAAGGGGAGAGGGCACAGTAACGAGATCGCGCTCGCGGCAGCATGGCTTTCGCCGCGAGTCGCGGCAGCCGTACATGCAGTGCGCCAACCAATCGCGCTGCCTACTCCGCCGCGGTCGCCGCGGCGCCGCGCTTCGCCACCTCCTGCACTGCGCGGCCCATCGCATCCGCGAGATACGCCGGGTCCTGCGCGCCCGACACCGCCATCACGCCGCCCAGGATAAAGAACGGCACGCCGTCGATGCCGGCTTCCTTGGCCTGCTCGGCCTCCTGCGTGACGCGCTCGACGTCGCGGTCGCTCGCCAGCAGCTCGCGCGTCAGCGCCGGGTCCATGCCGCAATCGGCCGCGGCCTGCACCAGCACCTCGCGGTCGGTGAGATCCGCGCCTTCGGTGAAATAGAGCTCCATCAGCCGCTGCTTCATCCGCGCCGGATCGCCGGTGTTGCGCGCCCACAGGATCAGCCGGTGGCAATCGAGCGTGTTCGGCTGGCGCGCGATGCCGCCGACATTGTAAGTCAGCCCCTCATCAGCGGCGGCCTGCGCGACGCGTCCGGCGATCGACTTGTAGCGCTCGGGCGAGCCGAACTTCTTGGTCAGGTATTCGTCGCGGCTGATGCCCTCGCGCGGCACCCAGTCGTTGAGGAAATAAGGATGCCAGCGCACCTCGACCGGAATGTCCGGCCGCAGCGCGATTGCCTTCTCCAGCCGCTTCTTGCCGATGAAGCACCAGGGGCAGACCACGTCGGAGACGACGTCAACGGTGAGGGGCTCAGTCATTGCGATGTCCTCGTTTTGGCGAAGGTAGGCCTCGGCTCACCCACTCGCAACCGCGCCAGTCTGCCATCCGCCCTGCGCGCGGCGGCGTCACGGCTTTGCCATCTTAGCGTGCCGCTATAGCGGGTTGCCAATTATGGCTGCAGCAGGGGCGCGACATGGCGAAAACAACCAAGGTTATCGCAAAGGCTGGCAACGTCACCAAGATCACCAGCAAAGACGCGGATATCAGCAAGGCCAAGGCGAGCGACGTCAGCAAGGCCAAGGTCGTCAAGGAGATCAAGGACGTCATGAAGGTCGTGGCCTTGCCGGTCACGTTCTCCCCGCCGAAGGGCGGACTGTTCATCGCCTCGTGGGCGCGGGTGCCGGTCAAGATCGATCCGGCGTCCGGCCTCAAGATGGATGACCTGCGCTTCGCGGTGAAGGAAGGTCCGCACGCCGCGCAGGTGTCGCCCTGCCGCGACCGCCTCTACGATCCGGCGAAGCCGAACATCATGCTGATCGCTGGCCCGCGCGCCGGCAAATTTACCCTCGAGGCGTTCAAGAAGGGCGCCGCCAAGGCGGTCGGTTCGGCGCAATTCACCGTGACGAACATATGGACCAAGGCCGACACCGGACCTTCGTTTTCAGCGATGGGAATGGTGAAGCGGCCGCCCGGCGTGCTCGGTGCGACCTGGGGCGGAGGCGCGCCCGACACCGGCCCGCAGAATTTCGACGTCCACTCGGCAACCGGCGACCGCAATGTCGCGATCATCCTGATCGACACGAGCTCGGAACGATATCCGGCCAATTCAGCCGGCGATATCCAGACCTGGGAAAACGCGCTGCTGAACGGCAAGGCCGACACGGTCGACGGCGTCACGCGCAGCGTGCGCCAGCTCTATGAGGAAGTCTCGTACAACAACCTGCACGTCACCGGCACGGTGTTCGGCCCGGTCCAGCTTCCCGGCGCGTGGGACGACTATTTCGAAGCCGAGCCGACGTCGGTTGGCGACGCCGACCCGTTCGAGATCTACAATCCGAAGGCCGGCTACTACGAGGCCGCGATCGCGGCGGCGCAGGACCTGGTGGATTTCTCCCAGTTCCACTTCGTCGCCTGCGTGGTGAAATCCTTCCTGTCCGGCACGCCGCAAAAATACTATTGGCCGCGCGCGAATCTCGTTCAGACCACGGCCACCAAGAAGGACCCCGCGGGAAGTCCCGTGACCTACCCGGTGAGCTGTCCGGTGCTCTCGATGCCGGTCGACTGGGAGGCGGTGCGCCCGAACCGGCAGGTCACCGACACCTTGATGCACGAGCTCGGCCACACGCTGGGTCTCGGCGATCTCTATTCGCCGGGGGTCACAGGCCGCAACATGGGTGCCTGGGACCCGATGGACTCGGAAGACCCCGATCCGCACTTCTCGCTGCCGGCCCGCCTTATGCTGGGTTGGGTGCAGCCGGACTGGATCGAGCCGTTCAACTTCCAGAAGCTTGCACCGCCGGTCGACCAGACCGTGACGCTGCACGCGATCGAGCTTGGCACGCCGCCGGCCGGCCGCAAGACCGGGATCGAGATCCGCATCGCGGACGGCAAGAACTATTATTTCGAGTATCGGGCGATGCAGTCGGGCCAGGTCGGCGACGTCAACCTGCCGGCGAACCAGCGCGTGCTCGGCACCGACATGATCTCGGAAGGGTACCCGGCGCCGATCAGCCGGCCGCAGATCCTGCTGCTGCCGAAGCACGCCGACGACGACGGGGCGGTCCTCGACAACGGCCAGAAATACGTCGAGAGCGACAACACCACGCCGGGCTTTCCGGCCAAGCTCGTCGTGGAGGTGAGCAACGCGGACGCGACCAAGGCCGACGTGCGCGTGCGCTACGGCATCATCGGCACACCCGATCCGGCGATCCGGCCGTGGCCGGCGAGCGCCGACAACACGTGGCAGAGCCCCGACATCGAGATCCGCAACGAGCGCAACAAGACCGATGCTGCATTCTTCAACACGCCATGGCTCGAGCACGACAACATCGTCGTCGCGAAGGTCACCAATCAGGGATCGGCGAACGCGCCGCAGGTCACGGTCGATTTCAGCGTCAAGGACTACACGGTGACCACCGTGCCGGAGGAGTCGATCGGAAGCGACACCAGGGACGTCGATGCCGGCGCGACCGTCGAGTTCACGGCGAATTGGACCCCGCCCAAGGAAGGCCACTTCTGCACGGTCGCGCGCATCCGGCTCTACCAGAACCCGACCACGCTGCAGGTCGAGGCCTCGCAGCTCAACAACGAGGCGCAGAGCAACTACGATTATTTCATCGCGGCGAGCGCATCCCCGGCGGAGCGGCAGATCGCCAGCGTGAGCGTGTCCAATCCGTACAAGAAGCGCACGCGCGTGCACCTGGTCATGGCGCAGACGCACCCGTTCTACCGGACTTATCTCGCGACCAAGATGCTGACCTTGAACCCCGGCGAGGTGCGCAAGGTCGAGGTGATGTTCGAGTCCCTGATCGAGATCGACGCCACCGGCCCGCACCTGGTCTCGACCGGCGGCAAGACGCAGGCCGCGATCATGAAGCCGGACACGAAGCTGATGTCGATCCCGAACAACGCGATGGTGGTCGGGATCGCGGAGGATCCGCGCACCGCGCCGGAGCGCTCGCTGCAGATCCTCGGCGGCGCGCAGGCGCGCATCGCGACCGGCCGCGGCACGCGGTTCAAGGAGTTCAAGGCGGGAAAGGAGTCGTGCTCCGGGCGCGTGGTGACGGCCGACGGCAAGGGCGTGCCCGGCGGCAAGGTGATCGTCACGCTCAAGGGCGCGCAGGGCGCCAAGGGGGAGAGTTACGTGACCACCAAGGTCACCAGCGCGGGCGACTTCCGCGACAAGCTGCCGGCGCGATGGAAGACCGCGCAGGCCTATTACGTGCCGCCGACATTCTTTGCGGATTGCACCAGCGAGGTGGTCAAGCAGTAGCGGACGGCGCGTCTATGCGCCGCAACCGTGTGGCGGTCGCGATCCGTCGTGCGATCACAATGTCGGAACCGGGGTCTCGTCGAACGGGTTTGCCCTCCAGGGGGCATACCGACGGAGACCGCGATGCTTGCCGTTCGCTTCCTCGCGGTCGTGATGACCGGCCTGGCCGTCATCGCGCCCGGTGCGCACCTGTTCGAGTTGCCGCGCAAGATCGCGCTGCCGGCGGATGAGTATTTCGTCGTCCAGAGCATCTATCGTGGATGGTGGATCGTCGGGCTGGCGCTGCCGGCGGCGTTTATCGCCAATCTGGCGCTCGCGATCGCCGCAAGACACGACACGGCGGCGCTGTCTCTCGCGCTTGCGGCGGCAGGGCTGATCGTCGTCAACCTCGCGATCTTCATGGTGTGGACGCAGCCGGCCAACGCCATCACCGACAACTGGGCGATCCGTCCGGACAATTGGGAGACGTTGCGGCGGCAGTGGGAGTATTCGCACGCGGTGAATGCCGGCGTGACGTTCCTGGCTTTTTGCGCCGCCACGCTCGCGGCGCTGCGCGCGTCGTGAGCCGGCTCGGCCGAAGCGCCTATTCCGCCGCGACCATGCGCTGGTCGGCGGTGCGCGCGACCAGCGTCTCGACCGTGTCGCGCGGGCGGAACGCCGCGAGCGCCACTGTCGGCCCGAGCCGCGTGCGCTCCGCGCCGAGCGAGAGCGTCGTGTGCTTCAGCACGCTCGCGATCCGCCGCGCCACCACGTGCGCGGTGACCAGGTCGGTCTCGGTGAAGGCGATCAGGATCGAGCCGTCCTCGTCGCGGCAGGCGATGTCGCTTTCGCGCAGCAGCCGGCTGGTGATGCGCGCGGCGTCAAGGCTGGCGCGACGATTGAGCAGCGCGCCGAACGAGAGGCGGGCGAGTGACAGGCCGGCGCCGCGCGACTCCGCAGTCGCGGTGACGCGATGCAGCTCGTGCATGAATGCCGCGTGGGTCA
>DATEKY010000092.1:0-5959 GCA_035277225.1 Xanthobacteraceae bacterium | reverse complement strand
GCGTTACTGAGACGAACTCGCTTGCGCGGCCTGAGGCGCGGCTTTGTCGATGTAACAGACCTCCGCCGCCTTGGTCACCGCCTCGCGCTTCTCCTTGAAGCGCTGCGAGTTCTTCTCTGCGACGGCCCTGGCCGCGCTCAGATCCTTTTGAAGCTTTTCGTTGAGCGTCTTCCTCGCTTCGAACTCTTGCTGCAGTTTCCCCGCCTCGACCTCCGCGTCCTTGAGAGCGGCTTCGGCCTTGCCAAGCTCCGATTGCGCCGTCCTGGCCGCGCTCGGATCTTTTTGAACGTTTTCGAGCAGCTCCTTCTTCGTTTCGAGTTCTTCCTGCAGTTGCGCCGTTTTAACCTTCGCCTTCTTGAGGGCGGCGTCGGCCTCGCCGAACTCCGACTGCGCCCGCGATGCGATCGCCCGTAACCGCGTCGGCACCATCGTCTGGGTCGCCGGGATGAGATCGCGCCGGCACGCCGGCTGTTCGATCTTCTGCTTCTGCCAGCGGTCGAGCCTGCCGATGAAGAAATCGGCAAGCTCGTTCTCGAACGTGATGTAGGACAGCATGCAGAGACATCCGATGCGCGGGCCGATGCCCTTCAATTGCGGAAGATCGGCGAACCGGGTCGCGCGCGCGTCGGGATAAAGCGTCCGCAGCGCCTGCTCGAATTCCGCCTTGGCCGCGATGGCGTTGCGATACTCCTCGTTCGCCACCAGCTCGGCGTCCGCACGCGTGAAATCCGTGGTGAGAATCTCCTCCGGATAGGAGCGCATCAGCACCATGCCCCAGAACGCGACGATGAGCTCGCCGCGCTCGCGCGTCGCGTTGATGTCGCGCTCGTGGCGCTGCCACGCGCGCCTGAGATTCTGCAGCGTCTCGTCGCTCGGGATGCGCGCGAGGGTCTTGTTTTCGCCCTGCTCCGCGCTGCTCGCTTCCGCGATGATCGCAAGCCGCAGCAGCGCGGAGCCGGTGCGATCCATCCCGGTCGCGGCGATGCGCTGATAGATCTTGCGCGCGGATTCGATCATCGTGTTGCCCTTGTCGTCGGGCTCGGCCGGCCGGCCGAGCGAGGCGGTCTTGCGCAGCGCGGCGGCTTCCGTGATCGCGATGAGAAGCTGCGTGACCCTTTGATCGGTCGGATGATTGAGGTCGAGCCGCTGCAGGATGGCGACGACGTCTTCGGTGCATTTGGTGTTTCTGGAGAAACGGCTCATGAAATCGAGCGCGGCCTGGCGCGTCAGCGGCGCAAGCTGCTCCTCGGGCCGCAGCGAGTCGAGCTTCTCGCTCGCGGCGCGGATCGACTCGCGCGCGATGGCGCGGTCGGCCGCTCCCTCGCCGCGGTCGTTCGCCGCCGCAAGGCTCCCGCGCTTGCGCCCGGCCGCGAGCAGATCGCACTGCGTGTCGGTCTTGAACCAGCTCAACCCGATCTCGGAGCGGACCAGCTTCAGCGCCTCCTCCAGATCCTCATTGTCATTCGAGCTGGCAAACGGACCGACCCAGGCCATGCCGGGAACGTCGTTGAGCAGGGTGCGGACCCGGCTGAAGGCTGCCGCGACGCGCCCGTCATCCTGGTTTTGCCGATGCGGCGGATAGGTCTCGTTCTCGGGTGGCCGGGCGAGCTGCCGGGCAAACTCCATCTCGGCAATCATGATCAGCCGCCGGCAGTCGGACGGGGAGCTGAACTGGGCGAGATGACTCCAGAGCGAGATGTTCTTCGCGCGCGCCAGATAGACTTCCGCCAGACTGAACTCGCGCCGGTCGACTGCGAGATGCGCGCGGATCGTGTGCGCCCAGCACGCCGAGACGGCGTCGTTGGTCTCGGCCTGCTCGGCCGCCTTCGACGCTTCGCTGACCAGATCCGCGATCGTGTCGGGCGCGACGTTCGGATTGCGCTTCTCCTCGCGGATGCGCCGGTAGAAATAGAGCGTCGCGGTCGCGGGATCGGCCACGGTCGTGACCGCCTCGGCAACGCGCGCCATCGCGTCGGTCATCTCCGCGTCGTCGGGACTGACGATCAGCCGCGGGGTCAACCGGCGGTGCGACAGGCCGCGCTGGATGTCCGCGGTCAGGCGCAGGCAAAGATATTGCTTGGCCGGCTTGCCGCCTTCGGCGGCGGTTTTGCTCTCGGGAGGCTTGCTTTCGCCGGCTTTGGCCTCGGTCGCCTTGGGGACGAGTTCGTGGCACTCCTTGTCGTTCGTGCGCGCACAGCCGGGGTGATAGCAGTTCAGCGCAAGATGCACTTCGCCCTGCCCGCGCCCGAGCAGCGAGCCAAGCGGCGTGAGAATCTGCTCCTGGACGTTGAGCGACCAGTCGCCGGACTTGACGACGATGTTCGGCGGATTGAGCACCGCCTCGAAGGCGGGGTCGCGCTCCCCCTTCACCACCGCGCGCAGGCTCTCGATCTGGCCGATCAGCGTGCGCGAGAGCTCCGGGTTGAGCCAATACTCCTTCTCGAGCGGCTCGGGCAGCTTGGCGACGGTGATGACGAGCGGCGGATAGACGATCTGCTTGCCGGCCCATAGCAGGGCGCCGGCGCCGATCACCACGATGAGCAGCGAGACGTAGTGCTTCAGGACATCGAGCGGCGTGTCGTTCTTCGGCACCAGCATCCAGCGCAGGACGCGCGCGGTGCCGCGGCTGAGCGCGCAAACGGCGGCCCAGAATTTTTCGGCGATCCAGGCGAAGATCCCAAGCCAGGCCCCGCCGCGCAGATAGGCGAGGACCGACGCGCAACGCGCCGCGATTGCTGGGTAAATCCGCTGGCCGAATTCCGTGAGACGCTGCAGCATGTTTCGCCCCCTCGGTTCGTCAGCCCGGCCAAGGACCAGGGCGGCAAACCGTAGCACTGCTGGGGGCGAGTGCAACCTTCAGTAGGCGAGAATCCCGGCCGGCAGGTTCCGCGGGATCGCGGCGGCCGTCACGCGGTCATGTCGCCGCGGCCGCGCCGGCCGCGGCGTTTTGCGGCGTCTCAGCTGCCGACCGCGTCGCTGACGCACTTTTTGGTGAAGCTGGTCTTTGCCGCGCCGGCGAGCTTCTTCTCGGCAGCCTGCTTGTCGCAGCCGGCGGTCGCGTCGGTCTCGCACTTCTTCATGAAGCTGGTCTTCGCGGCGCCCGCGAGCTTCTTCTCGGCGGACTGCGCATTGCAGCTCGTCTGCGCGAAACTGCCGCCCGCATACGCGGTGAGCGCAAGCGCCGCCGCAATGGTGATGATCCGGATCATAGGCCGCCTCCCTGGGATGCCACGCGCCGTCGCGCGGCGGACTATCCCATAGGCTGCCGATTCGCCCGAATTGCGGCAAGCCCCGCGCCGCCTTTTCCGGGCCATGCGCAATCCACGCATGGCCTTGTCGGAAAACCGGTACCCACTTTTCCGGGCCATGCGCTAGCTGCGCTGGCGCCGTCCGCGCGCCTGGGTCTCCGACGGCGTCTCGCCGAAGCGCTTGCGGTAATCCACCGCGAAGCGGCCGAGATGATAGAATCCCCAGCGCATCGCAACCTGCGTGATGCTGTCATCCGCGGCGCGCAGCAGCGCTTCGCGGGCGCGCGCGAAGCGCGCGTCGCGCAGGTAGCGCATCGGCGAGGTGCCGCGGTGGTCCTTGAAGTTCTGCAGCAGCGTGCGCCCCGGAACGCCCGCCGCGCGGGTGATGTCGCCAAGCGTGATCGGCTCGCGCAGGTGCGCCTCGATGAAATCGATCGCGCGCTTGACGTTCGCCGGGTCGACCTGCGGGCGGATATCGTGCAGCCGGTCGATGTAGGTGTGGTGCTGCCACAGCAGGAGGTCCGTGATCATGAGCTGCTCATACATGCTCAGGAGGAGCGGACTGCACAGCGCGAAATCCGGCTCGCCGAGATCGATGAGCGCGAGCTGGACGTGGCGCTGCAGCCGCTGGCCGGCCCTGGAATGAAGATCCATGGTGGGAGCGAATTCGAGCGCGCCCTTCGGCGTGTCGCCGAGCAGAGCTTCGAGCTGATTGAGCATCGTGGCGCGCGTCACCGAGAGGGTGAGGCGCGATGAGCCGGTCTGCGAGCGCGTGAAATGGCCGACCGGCGACGACACCACAGCCTTACCGGGCGAGCAGATCGCGCTGCCGGCGCTGTTGGTGATCTCGCAGGCGCCGCGCACCGGCAGATGCAGCCAGAAGTCGTCACGGGCGCGGACGTCGGGAACGTGGATGGTCGCGGCCGATCCGTACTGGATGTAGCCGAGATAGCTGCCGGGCATATAGGCCACATTGGCGATGAAGTCGAAGGCCTTCTTCTCGCGCGGCGCGAGCTCGAGCTTGAATTCCTTGCTCGCCATGAAGGCGTGCGTCGCATCCGCGTCCCGGCTGTCGAAGACGCGCCGGTTTTGCAGCGGCAGCGCAGCCTCGTTCATGGCGTCGGCCCTCCGCGGGCGGGTACGCTTTTCCAAGTCGAGGCAAGAATAGCAGGTGCGGATCGCTTTGGCGTCGCTTCGGCGATGCGTATTGAAGTCGCAGTTTCTCGCTCCTTCTAGACATCCTTAGCGAGAATATTTTTATATTCTCTAGTCACGGGCGCGAAAATCTTCGCAGCAGTAACATCAAGTTTGAATCATTTTGCCGGCCGGCGCCGTGCAAACGTGCCGCTTCCCGACATTCACCCGCGCGCGCTTTCCCGCGATTTCCGGACAGTTGCTGCGAGATTCGGATTGCGCCGTATGGTTGCGGGGAAATGATCGCAGCCGAAGCTGCACCTGCGGGTGAGCCGGGGGCGCGACTTCGTTGCATTCAACCACGAGGAGTTAGGCCATGCATAAGGGGGTTGCTATCCTCATTGCGGCCGCGGGTCTCGGCCTCTCTGCCCTGCCCGCGAGCGCGCAAGCCACTCGCACCTGGGTATCCGGGGTCGGCAGCGACTCCAATCCGTGCAGCCGCACCGCGCCGTGCAGCACGTTCGCGGGCGCGATCAGCAAGACCGCGGCCGGCGGCGAGATCGACTGCCTCGATCCGGGCGGCTTCGGCGCCGTCACCATCACCAAGGCGATCACGATCGACTGCAATGGCGTGGCCGGCGGCATTCTGGCGGCCTCGGTGAACGGCGTCATCGTCAATGCCGGCGTGAACGACCGGATCGTGCTGCGCAACCTGAGCATCCAGGGGACCGGCACGGGCATCAACGCGATCCGCTTCCTTGCCGGCCTGCATCTGACGGTCGACAACGTCAAGATCTCCGGCTTCACGACGATCGGCATCGACGTGAACAAGACCGCCAGCGGCAATCTCTATGTGCGCGACAGCTACATCACCAACGTGCCGAAGGGGATCCGCCTGTTCACCGGCGCCGGCGGCATCAACGCGCAGATCGAGAACAGCCGCTTCGACGCACTCGTCACGAGCGCGCTCGAGGTCGCGAGCGGCAGCACGGCCGCGAGCATCACCAACTCGGTGATCATCAATACCGGCACGGCGCTGATCACCACCGGCGGCGGGTTCATCAACGCCGACAGCAACACCATCGCCAGGAACACGACCGGGGTGAACGCAAGCGTGGCGGCGAGCAGCATCCGCATCTCGCGCAATACGTTCCAGGACAACGGCACCGCGGTGACGTTCGCGGGCGGCGGCACGGTGTCGACCCGCGGCGACAACAACGTGGTCGGGCCTCCGGGCCTCGCTCCGAACGGCGGCGCGATCCCGGCGCTGTAACCACCCGCTTCAACTGACAGGAGACATCGCAGATGAAGACTCTCGCCGCCGGTTGCGCCGCCGCATTGGCCCTGTGCGTTTACGCCCTCCCGGCGAACGCCCAGGCCTCACGCACATTCGTGTCCGGTGTCGGCAGCGACCTCAACCCGTGCAGCCGCACCTCGCCGTGCCTGACTTTTTCGGGCGCGCTGGGCAAGACGGCGCCCGGCGGCGAGATCGACTGCCTCGACTCGGGTGGCTTCGGGACCGTGATCATCGACAAATCGGTCACGATCGACTGTACCGGCGTCGGCGGCAGCATTCT
>DATEKY010000091.1:0-3494 GCA_035277225.1 Xanthobacteraceae bacterium | reverse complement strand
TCGCTGACCGGGCGGGGTGAGGAGCGCTCGGCCTGGGGCGGCAATGCCGCCAGCAGCGATCTCGCGCGCGACGCCGGCCTCGGCGACATCGGCGGGCGCTCCGGCGGCGATGCTGGCGAAAGCCGCCGCGCCGGACTGTTCGACAGCGGAGACAGCAGCGAGGGCGACTCGGACGAGAGCTACGAGGACGATGGCGACACCGGTTACGATGACGGCGGCGACAGCGAGGAGTGAGCTGTTCCGGCGCGCGCCGATTGGGTCTAGAATGAAGGAATGGACCGCGACGATGTCATCGCGAGGCTGAAGATCGCCGAGCCCGCGCTTCGGCAGCAGGGCGTCGGCGCGCTCTATCTGTTTGGATCGCACGCGCGCGATGAGGCGCGGTCCGGCTCCGACGTGGACGTGTTCGTCGATCCTCTGGCGGATGACCGATTTGGCTTCCTTGAATACATGGGCGCCTATGAGGCCATTCAACGCGCCGTCGGCGAGGACGTCGCAGTGGGTTACTCGACGCGTGATGGATTATCTCGCTACGTCCGCGCGGACGTGGAGCGGGAGGCTGTCCGGGTTTTCTGATGGCGGCGACCCGAAATCCGCGCGTCAGGCTTCTGCACATTCGTGATGAGATCGACGGCGTGACCGCTGCGCTCGCTGGCGCATCCTTCGACCAATACAAGAGGAGTTATGCGTTGCGCCGGACTGCCGAGCGCGCAGTGCAGATCATTTCCGAAGCAGCGAAAGCACTTCCGTCAGATCTTCTCGCTCGCCATCCCGAAGCGCCGTGGAGCGCGATCATTGGAATCGGAAATATACTTCGGCATGAGTATCAGGAGATCGACGACCGTCGTTTGTGGGATGTCGTCTCCGTGCATTTGCCGCAACTGAGGCCGATCATCCTCCGCATGCTGTCCGAGTTTGTTTGAATCAAAAGGCCGCCGGACAATCCGGCGGCCTTTCGCTATTTCGCGACAGTCGCGGCTGGTCAGATCACCACCACCTTGGTGCCCACCTTCACCCGGCCGTAGAGATCGATCACGTCCTCGTTGCGCATGCGGATGCAGCCGGACGAGACCGCCGTCCCGATGGTCCAGGGCTCGTTCGAGCCGTGGATGCGGTAGAGCGAGGAGCCGAGATACATCGCGCGCGCGCCGAGCGGATTGTCCGGCCCGCCCGCCATGTGGCGCGGCAGGTCCGGGCGGCGCTGCAGCATCTCGGGTGGCGGCACCCAGTCGGGCCACTCGGCCTTGCGCGTGATGCTCTTCACGCCGGCCCAGGTGAAACCGGGCCGGCCGACGCCGATGCCGTAGCGCTTCGCCCGGCCGCCTTCCTCGACGTGATAGAGAAACTTGTTTGGCGTATCGATCACGATCGTGCCGGGCGCGTGCTTGCCGTCGTAGGAGACGACCTGCGGCAGGTAGCGCGGGTCGAGGCTCGGGCGCGCCGGCTCGCCCTGCAGGCCGGGATAGGCCAGCGCGGAGCCGCGCGGCGCGAGGTCGGGCTCCACCTCCTGGCGCCGGCCCTGGTACGGATCGATGTATTGCGGCACCTGATACGACGGCCGCACCTGGCGCGGCGCCTCGCCGGTCCCGTTGAACAGGAACTCGATGAAGCCGCCGCCCATGTTTCCGCGCCGGGCCGCGGCGTAGCGCACCGGCGCCTGAGGTTGTGCCTGTTGCTGCGGCTCGACCTGCTGCGAATAGATTTGCGGGGCGTAGCTTTGCGCGGCGGCCGGCGCCGCGGCGAGGATGGAGATGAAGGCGAGCGGAAGGGTGTGGCGGGACATCGACGTACTCTCGAACATGATCGTCGTGACATGAGACCGAACACGCCGGCCTCGCTTAACGCCCACCACAACGCCTGAGAAACTCGACCGTTTGGTAAACGAAACGATCGGCGGCTTGTGAATGACCGGATTCAGATTCCGTTCGTCACGTTACGGTTTATTTTGCGCCAACGCGGATGGTTAATGCCGTGTAGCGCGCGTGCATTTGCATCGCATTTGGGCGTGTGAACGCGATCTTAAAGCGGTGCGCCTAAGTGAGACGCGCTCCAGCGTTCACGGGGACGACAATGCAAGCGCGGCGCAAGCCATTTCGCGTCGAGAGTATGGATCGCGCGGCCGCCCGCGTGAACCTGCACAGCTACGCCCACCACCACACGCACGACGAGATCATGTCCGAGCTGCGCTCGCTGCGGGCGCTGGTGCAGCCCTCGGAGCAGGTGACCCAGCAGATGATCGACGGCTACAAGGCGCAGATCGCCGAGGCCGCCAAGCTCAAGCACGAGCTCGATCTCATTCAGGATGCGATCATCCGCACCAAGCAGGAGATCGCGACCGTGCACGTCGGCGGCTTCGAGGGGCCGGAGATGGCCCGCGTCACCAACGAGCTCGACGCGATCGTCGGCGGCACCGAGAGCGCGACCGACACGATCCTGACGAACGCCGAGGAGATCGACCAACTCGCCTCGACGCTCGCCCCGCGGCTGAAGGACGAGCAGAACCAGCAGCTCGTGCAGGACATGCAGGAGCGCGTGATCAAGATCTTCGAGGCCTGCAATTTCCAGGATCTCACCGGCCAGCGCATCACCAAGGTGGTTGGCACGCTGAAATTCATCGAGACGCATATCGTGCGCATGATGGAGATCTGGGGCGGGCTCGACGCCTTCAAGGGCATCGCGGCCGAGAAGCCGGCGGAGCGCGCGGGCGACGCGAGGCTGCTCAACGGTCCGAAGATCGCGGGCGAGGGCGGCCACGCCTCGCAGGACGACATCGACGCGATGTTTGCCTGACCCACCCGGTAAATCGGGCCTTTTCCCCGCGCGGATCGCCTGCTAGAAGCGCGCCATGTGTGAGCGCGCCGTGACAGCGATTTTCCCGATTATCGGCCCGGCCTTCGCCTGATTCTCAGGCCAAGCGCCGGGGCAAGCCATTTCCGCGCCACCCTTTCAATCTAGCGATTCTCCCCATGACCGACGCCCGCGACTACAGCGCGACGCTGTTCCTGCCCCAGACCGATTTCCCGATGCGCGCCGGCCTGCCGCAGAAGGAGCCGGAGCTGCTTGCCCGCTGGGCGCGGCTCGGCATGTACACGCGCCTGCGCGCCGCCGCGAAGGGCCGCGCCAAGTTCGTCCTGCACGATGGACCGCCCTATGCCAACGGCAACATCCACATCGGCACCGCGCTCAACAAGATCCTCAAGGACGTGGTGACGCGCTCGCAGCAGATGCTCGGCTACGATTCCAACTACGTGCCGGGTTGGGACTGCCACGGCCTGCCGATCGAGTGGAAGATCGAGGAAGAGTATCGCGCCAAAGGCAAGAACAAGGACGCGGTGCCGGTCAACGAATTCCGCGCCGAATGCCGCGCCTTCGCCGAGCACTGGCTCGGCGTGCAGCGCGAGGAGTTCAAGCGGCTCGGCGTCGAGGGCGACTGGGACAACCCCTACACCACGATGAGCTTCGCCGCCGAGGCGCAGATCGCACGCGAGCTGATG
>DATEKY010000090.1:0-7304 GCA_035277225.1 Xanthobacteraceae bacterium | reverse complement strand
GTCGTAATCGCGGATCGCCGCGACGGCGTGCTGGCGCATCGCATCGAAGCGGAGAAAGCCCGCGCGGGCGATCTCCCGGCCGTGCAGCGTTTCGAGCGCAAGATTTTCCGCGATCGACAGCGCGCCGACGATGCCCTCGTGGTGGCGGTCCTCCGGGATGCGCCCGATGCCGGCTGCGATCGTCGCATGCGGACTTGGCGGCAGCGGCGTGCCGTCCAAGATTATCGTGCCCTGCGCCCCAACCGTTCCGGCGATGACGCCGGCGAGCGCGCCCTGCCCGTTGCCGGACACGCCGGCGATGCCGACGATTTCGCCGGCGTGGACCGTGAGCGACGTATCGACCAGCCCGGCGCGCCCATGCGGATCGGTGACCGACACGCGATCGAGCACCAGCAGCGCGGGGCCTGCCGCGCGCGGCGTGCGGCGGCTTTGCGCCACCTCGTGCCCGACCATCAGTTCGGCCAAGGTCGCGCGGTCGGCGCCGGCGGCCGGGCGGTCGGCGACCTTAGCGCCGGCGCGCAGCACCGCGATGCGGTCGGCGATCGCCAGCACCTCGTTCAGCTTGTGCGAGATGAAGATGATCGAGAGGCCGTTCGCGACGAGCCGCCGCAGCACGACGAACAGGCCTTCGACCTCCTGCGGGGTCAGCACCGCGGTCGGTTCGTCGAGGACGAGAATGCGCGCGCCGCGATAGAGCACTTTCAGGATTTCGAGCCGCTGCTTCTCGCCGACCGAGAGACGCGAGACGCGCCGGTCGGGCGGCACGTCGAGGCCGCTGTCGGCCATCAGCGCGGTCAGCTTGCGGCGCGCACCCGCGAGATCGAGCCGCAGCGAGGCGAGCGGCCGCGTGCCGAGCACGACGTTCTCCAGCACCGTCAGGCTTTCGGCGAGCGCGAAGTGCTGGTGCACCATGCCGATGCCGGCATCGAGCGCGGCCTGCGGCGAGCCTGGTGTCAGCGGCGTGAGCATGCCGTCCGTATGGGCAACGCTGATGGTCCCCTCGTCGGCCACATAGTGGCCGAACAGGATGTTCATCAGCGTGGTCTTGCCGGCGCCGTTCTCGCCGAGCAGCGCGAGGATTTCGCCGCGCCGCAGTTCGAGGTCGATCGCGTCATTGGCGATGAGCGCGCCGAAGCGCTTGCCGATGCCGGCAAGCTTGAGGACCAGCGGCTGCGTATCCGCAGACAAGAGATCAGGACGACATTTTGCGTCAGGAAGATTTGGGCTCGGCGTCGTTGATGTTGACGCGGAACATGCCGTCGGTGATCTCCTTTTCCTTCTCCTTGACCAGCTTCACAACGTCGGCCGGCACCAGCTTGTCGTCGAGCACGAGGCTCGCCCCGCCGTGCGCCATGAAGCTGAACGGGCCGTAATCGATCGCCTCGAACCTGTCGTCGATCACAGCCCGGATCGCGCGGTCGATCGAGGGCTCCATGTGCCAGATCGCGCTCGCCAGCACGGTGCCGGGATATTGCGCCGAGGTGTCGATCACGTTGCCGATCACCTTCACGCCCTTTTCCTTCGCGGCATCGGAGACGCCGAAGCGCTCGGCGTACATCACGTCAGCGCCGCGATCGATCATCGCGAAGGCGGCTTCCTTCGCCTTCGGCGGGTCGTACCAGGAGTTGATGAAGCTCACGAGGAACTTGACGTTCGGGTTGACCGACTTCGCGCCCTCCATGAAGGCCTGCATCAGCCGGTTCACCTCCGGGATGGCGTATCCGCCGACCATGCCGATGGTGTTCGACTTGGTGGCTTTGCCGGCGACCATGCCGGTCAAATAGGAAGGCTCGTGGATGAAGTTGTCGAACACGGAGAGGTTCGGCTTCACCGGACCGAACGAGGAGCCCATCAGGAACGCGACTTTCGGATAGCTCGCCGCGACGCGGCGCGCCGCGCGCTCGACCCCGAACATCTCGCCTACGATCAGGTCCGAGCCTTCCTCGGAGTACTGCCGCATGATGCGCTCATAGTCGTTGTTGGCGACGTTCTCCGACCATTTGTAGGTGATGTCGCCGCGGTCCTTCGCGATGTTGAGCGCCTTGTGCAGCCGCGACACCCATTGCTGCTCGACCGGCACGGTGTAGATCGACGCGACTTTAATGGGCTTCGCCTTGGCCAAGGCGGGCCGCCCGAGCGCCGCGACGCCGACGAGGCCTGCGCCAAGCTGCAGCGCCGTGCGGCGCGAAAACCGAAACTTCTCCCGGACCATGGTCGCCTCCTGCTGATTTTGCCGCTCGCCTCGAAGCATGTTTCATGCCGCCGGCCGGCGCCGCCAAGCGATTGTCCGCCTTTGGATTTCGGCCGCGCGGGCAGCGTCTGGCGGCGAGCCTACTGCCCGGCGAATAGGCAGTCCATCAAAGTGGCGATGCCGTGCACAGGCTAGAGGTCGCGCGGTGCCTTGCCCGGAGAGCGAGCGCGATTGAACATCCCCGCGACTTCTTCGTCACTAGGCAAACGCGACCCGACGGTGAGTCAGATCACCGTCCCGCCTTGAGCGCGCTGCGGCCCGCATACTTCGCCTGCGCCCCGAGCTCCTGCTCGATACGCAGCAGCTGATTGTACTTCGCGGTGCGGTCCGAGCGCGCGAGCGAGCCCGTTTTGATTTGCCCGCAATTGGTCGCGACTGCGAGGTCGGCGATGGTCGAGTCCTCGGTCTCGCCCGAGCGGTGCGACATCACCGCGGTGTAGCCCGCCTTGTGCGCCATCTCGACCGCAGCGAGCGTCTCGGTGAGCGACCCGATCTGGTTCACCTTGACCAGGATCGAATTGCCCAAGCCCTTCTTGATGCCGTCCGACAAGCGCGTCACGTTGGTGACGAACAGGTCGTCGCCGACCAGCTGGCACTTCTTTCCGACCAGATCGGTGACCGCCTTCCAGCCCTCGAAATCGTCCTCCGACATGCCGTCCTCGATCGACACGATCGGATAGCGCCCGACGAGGTCGGCGAGGTATTTCGCCTGCTCGTCGATGGAGCGGGTTTTTCCTTCGCCTTCATAGACATATTTGCCGTTCTTGAAGAATTCGGTTGAGGCGCAGTCGAGCGCCAGCACGACGTCGTCGCCGGCCTTGTAGCCGGCCGCCTCGATCGACTTCATCACGAACGCGAGCGCGTCGTCGGCCGACTTCAGGTTCGGCGCAAAGCCGCCCTCGTCGCCCACGTTGGTGTTGTGGCCGGCATCGTGCAGCGCCTTCTTCAGCGTCTGGAACACCTCGACGCCCATGCGCAGCCCTTCGGCGAAGCTCTCCGCGCCGACCGGCATGACCATGAATTCCTGGAAGTCGATCGGGTTGTCGGCATGCGCGCCGCCGTTGACGATGTTCATCATCGGCACCGGCAGGAGCCGCGCCGCGGTACCGCCGACGTAGCGATAGAGCGGCAGGCCGCGCGCAGCGGCGGCCGCCTTGGCGGTCGCGAGCGAGACGCCCAAAATCGCATTGGCGCCGAGCCGGCTCTTGTTCGCCGTACCGTCGAGCGCGATCAGCGTCTCGTCGATCTTGGCTTGTTGCTCGGCGTCCATGCCGCCGATCGCGTCGAAGATCTCGCCGTTCACGGCGGCGACGGCCTTCTGCACGCCCTTGCCGAGATAGCGTTTCTTGTCGCCGTCGCGCAGCTCGACTGCTTCATGCGCGCCGGTCGAGGCGCCCGACGGCACCGCGGCGCGGCCGAGCGCGCCGTCCTCCAGCACAACGTCGACCTCCACGGTCGGATTGCCGCGGCTGTCGAGGATTTCGCGGCCGATGATGTCGACGATGGCGGTCATGCTGGACTCCGTTGCGATTGGCCGCGTCATACACGGCGCGCAAGACAATGTGAACGCCGCCCGCGACCCCGTCCTGACGCGGCTGCGGCATCCCGCTATTATCGAGGAGCCGATTTGCACGACTCCACGCGACTATTGGAGGACGCCATGAATCGCCGCCATTTCCTTGCCTCGTCCGCAGCCCTGCTCGCAGCGCCCGCGCTCTCGCGCAACGCGCGAGCCAGCGAAGGCCCGTTCCGCGTCAGATACTTCCCCGTCCCCGACGCCTCACGCTCGCGCGACGTCACGCCGTGCGGCGACGGCGTCACGATGTGGTTCAACTGCCAGGGCAACGGCAAGCTCGGCCGGCTCGACCCGCGCGACGGCTCCTACAAGCTCACCGACCTCGGGCCGGGCTCGGCGCCGCATGGCGTGATCGTCGGGCCGGACGGCGCCGCCTGGGTCACCGACGGCGGGCAGAACGCGATCGTGCGGGTCGACAACGACCACAAGGTCACGGTCTTCAAGCTGCCGATCAAGGACTACACCAACCTCAACACCGGCGCGTTCGACAAGAGCGGCATCTACTGGTTCACCGGGCAGAGCGGCTATCACGGCCGGCTCGACCCGAAGTCCGGCGACATCACGGTGTTCAAGTCGCCGGGCGGAGCCGGCAGCTACGGCATGACCGTCACGCCGCAGGGCGACGTCTGGTACGCCTCGCTCGCCGGCAGCCACATCGCCAAGGTCGACCTGAAGACCGGCAATGCCAAAATGGTCGAGCCGCCCACGCCCAATCAGGGGGCGCGGCGCGTCTGGTCGGACTCGAAGGGCCGCATCTGGGTCAGCGAGTGGAACAGCGGCAACGTCTCGGTGCACGATCCCGCCGATGGCTCGTGGCGCACCTGGCGCCTGCCGGGCCAGCGCCCGCGCACCTATTCGGTCTATGTCGACGACAAGGACAAAGTGTGGCTCACCGACTTCGGCGCCAACGCGATCGTGCGCTTCGATCCGGTGACCGAGAAGTTCACCGCATTCCCGAGCGACAAGCCGAACGCCAATGTGCGCCAGATGGACGGCAGGCCCGGCCAGGC
This sequence comes from Xanthobacteraceae bacterium, assembly GCA_035277225.1. Taxonomy (GTDB): domain Bacteria; phylum Pseudomonadota; class Alphaproteobacteria; order Rhizobiales; family Xanthobacteraceae; genus PALSA-894. Next base: position 2,467 of record DATEKY010000090.1, on the reverse strand, counting down.
CTGGGGCGGCGAAAGCGGCACCAACCGGCTGGTGATGGTCGAGACGCTCCAGCCGCCGGCATGATGGCGCCGCTCGCGTTGCCGCGCTCTACTTGCCCATCACCGCCGCCTTGAGCGCCTCGAAGGTTGCGGGAAGATACGCGACGTTGTGCCACGGGCGCGTGCTCAACAGCTCGGCGAACCGGCGCGCCTGCGCAGCATCGGAGCCGAACAGGACGATCCGCCGATTGAAGTCGTCCTCTGGAAGCGGCAGCTTCTTCAGCTTGCCGGACACCACGTCGGCCAGCGGCGCATTGTGCGCGTTCGGCAGGCTGCCCTTGGCAAAGTCGTCGGCCGCGCGCGTGTCGATGAACACGGCGGTCTTGTCGGCCGCAACGATGCGGGCGATGCCGTCGAGCTCAATGGCGGTCGGGCCGCCCAGCGCACGCCACACCGGAATGCCGAGCTGGTAGCGCCGCACATTGGTGAAACCCGCGCCGACCAACTGGTCGGCCAGGCGGCGGCTCGCCTGGCAGAAGGGTCCGTTGCAGTAGAGAACCAGCGCTTTGGCTTTGTCACCGTCGAGCATTCGCGCGACGGCCGCGATCCGATCATCCGGCGCAACGTCGAGATTGCGCGCGCCCGGAATGTGCCCGGCCGCGAACTCGGCGTGGCTGCGAGTATCGAGAACGACAGCGCTGCCGTCGTGGAGAAGGCGCCGCAGCTGCTCGGTGCTGACCTCGCCGGTCTTCTGGTTCGGCTCGGCGAGCGTCGCCTGATAGACGTTCGCCGTCTCGGCTACGGCGCCGGTACCGGCAAGCGCGATCGTCGCAAGCGTCGCGAGAACACAGCGCAAAGTCATCGCTCTCTCCTGTCTGGTTCGGCCCCCGCGGCGATGCCGCCGCATCAGCGGGCGAGGCGATATGAGCGAGGAGAGCGTCGAACGTCCAAGATGATCGATTGCGGGCAGAGCGCAGTTTTTCCGCGCGCTGCAATCCGCGCCAGGGCCTTACGTCTGGACCCATAGTGGGTGGGCAAGCGGGCCGAGTTCCGCGATCAATCCACGCAGCGACGAACGCACGGCGCCCGTGAGGCCGGCCTCGTATTTGAACGGGCCGCGCTGCTTCGACGAAGCCAGGAACAGGGTGCGGCGCAGCGCCGGCATGACGATCGGCCGGGCGTCGAGCGTTCCCGTGCGGAGTTCGTCGATCACCGAGAAATAGGGCAGAATGCTCGACGCCGCCCCGCGCTGCACCAGGCTCTTCATCGCGGCGATCGAGCGAACCTCGTAGGCAACCTTGAGCTCAAGTCCGAGATCGCGCGCGGTGCGGGCGGCGACGGACCGCACCGTGTCGCCCGGCTCGGGCATCGCCAGGGTTTCTTCCAGCGCCTCGGCAAATGCGATCGGCTCGCGCTGGCGTGGCCCGGGTGGGGTTACCAGCACGAGATCGTCCTGCAACAGCGCGGTGCGGGACAGCTGCGGCTGATCGGGAACGTCGTAGCAAAGGATGAAGTCCACTTCGCCTCGCGCCAGCGTTTCGACCAGCACGTGACTCATCGCTTCGATGATGCTGAGGAAGAGCTGGGGAAGCTGCTCGCGCACCGTGATGGCAAGCTCGGTCCCGGCTGCCAGCATCAGCGCCGGCGTGATGCCGAGGCGGATCGTCTCGCTCTCTTCCCGCTCGCAGCGCGCCACTTCGCTGCGGGTCTCCTCGACCATCTTGAGGATGGCCACCGCGCGCTCATGCAGCAGCGTGCCAGCCCTGGTCGGCTCGGTTCCGCGCGAGTGACGAACCAGAAGCGCGACGCCGAGCTCCTCCTCGAGCTGGCGGATTTGCATCCCGAGCGCTGTCTGGGCGACGTGCAACTGCTCGGCCGCGCGCGTCATGTTGCCTGCCTCGACGACACCGACGAAGTAACGAAGCTGGCGAAGGTTCATGCCTGCGTGCCCTCTGGAAACACCCGTGCATGCTTAGAAAGCAGCTATAGACGTGTCTACCCGGGAAGAGGCAGCAATGATGAAGGAAATGCGGCATTGCCCGGCGGGTCATGGCCGGCCCGCTGCGGTCGCCGGCACACGGGCGGCGACGCTGGCGGTGCTGATCGCCGGCATGGCAAGCCCCGCGCTCGCACAGGATGGTGCGCACTTGTTCCAGCCCTGCCGCGCCTGCCACTCGCTCGATCTGGCCGCGAAAGTGATGCCCGGCCCGAACCTCGCCCGCCTGATCGGCCGCAAGGTCGCCGGCGATCCGGCGTTCGACTATTCGCCGGTGCTGCGGCAGGCGGGCGAGGACGGCCGTGTCTGGACTCTGGAGATGCTCGAAACCTTCCTCGCCGACCCCGAAGCCATGTTCCCGGCGATGTGGATGAGCGCCCAGGGTATCCGCGACGCCGCGGAACGCAGGGCGCTGGCGCGGTTTATTGCCGATCCGGCGTCGCGATAGAGCACGATCCCGAAAAGTGGGCGCCGGTTTTCGGAAAGGATCAG
>DATEKY010000089.1:0-6756 GCA_035277225.1 Xanthobacteraceae bacterium | reverse complement strand
CTGTTCATCCACATGACCGGCATGTCGGATTTGGCGTGGAACAAGGTCAAGGAGGTCGGCGCGCAGGTCTCGATCGCGTTCCCGATCGAGATGAACATGCGGCACGGCATCCCGCCGATCCACAAGATGCAGAGCCTCGGCCTCGAGCCCTCGCTCAGCTCGGACGTCGAGACCAACATGACGGCCTGCTTCTTCACCCAGATGCGGTCGGCCATGACCATGCAGCGCATGGTCGTGAACCAGGCGATCCTCGAACAGGGGAATTTCGTTTTCCCGAACCAGTGGCCGACGCCGACCCCCGACAAGCCGCCGCTGCTCAACGTGCGCGACGTGCTGCGCTTCGCGACCATCAATGGCGCCAAGCACCTGCGGCTCGACAGCAAGACCGGCTCGCTGAAGGTCGGCAAGGAAGCCGACATCATCATCCTCGACGCAACCGCACTCAACGTGACGCCGGTCAACCATGTGCCGGGAGCGGTCGTGCAGATGATGGACCGCAGCAACGTCGAGACGGTGATCGTCGCCGGCAAGATCCGCAAGTGGAAGGGCAAGCTGCTCGACGTCGATCTGAACAAGCTGCGCCAGAACCTCGAGGCCTCGCGCGACTTCATCTACAACGCCGCCGGCGTCCCGCAGAACCTGTTCCGCTGAGGCGGCCATCTACACGCGGAGCGGCTCCGGCCGCTCCGCGCTTCGCGGCGGCGCGCGCACTTGCTATCCTCCCTGAACATCAAGGGAGGAATGAATGAGCGGCCTTCTCGCCAACCACATCGCGGCGGTCACCGGCGCCGGCTCCGGCATCGGGCGCGCCATCGCTCAAGGCTATGCGCGCGAGGGCGCGCAGGTCGCGGTGCTCGACCTGAACGGCGAGGCCGCCTCCGAGACCGCGCAGCAGATCCTCAATGCCGGCGGCAAGGCCATGGCCTTCACGCTCGACGTGACCGACCGCGACGCTTGCCGCGTCATGGCGACGAAGGTCGCGGGGGAGGTCGGCAACATCTCGATCCTGGTGAACAATGCCGGCATCAACCGCCGCAACGCCTTCACGGCGGACGCAGGCGCCGTGATCAAGGACTGGGACGACATCATCGCGATCAACCTGAACGGCACGTTCAACGTCACCCATGCCTTCGTCGAGCAGCTTCGCGCCACCAAGGGCCGCATCGTCAACATCGGCTCGATCCAGTCATTCGTGCACGTGCGCACGCCGAACTCGCCGGCCTACACCACCTCGAAACACGGCGTGCTCGGCTTCACCCGCGCGCTCGCCGCCGAGCTCGGCAAGGACGGCGTGCGCGTCAACGCGATCGGGCCGGGCCTGATCGAGACGCCGCTGAATGCGGCGGTGCGCGCCAACAATCCGGAGCTGATCAAGGTCTTTCTCGACCACACGCCGCTCGGCCGCGCCGGCAAGCCCGAGGACATCGTCGGGCCCGCGATCTTCCTCGCCTCGGATCTCTCTGCCTACGTGACCGGCACGATCCTGATGGCGGACGGCGGCTACCGGGCGATTTGAGCGGGCGACGAAGTCACGCAAACCTTTCGCGTGCCCGCTCCCGCGCCTTCTCGGCCTCGATCTCGCGGTCGCGCGCCGGCGCATGGGTGTGCAGCGAGGTCAAAAGCTTTCGCGCGGCTGCGGAGACTTCCTCGACGGCGAGCGCGAACGCCTCGGCGTTCGCCTGCGACGGCTTGTTGAAGCCGGAGAGCTTGCGCACGAACTGCAGCGCGGAGGCGTGGATTTCGTCCTCGGTCGCAGGCGGCTCGAAGTTGAACAGCGTCTTGATGTTGCGGCACATCGTTGTTGGCTCCTCCGGTGCTTGTGCGGAATATAGTCGCTGCAGCTTCGAGCTCAACAGCCGGGGGCCCTCAGCCCCTCCCCGCGCGGCGCCGGCTTGCTATAGTCGGCGCAATCCGCGCGCATGACGCCGGCTATGGGGAGGACTGCCATGAAGCCTGTCCGGGCTTTCGCGACGCTTGCATTCGCCCTCGTCTCGTTCTCGGCCTTCGCGGCCGATTATCCAGCGCCGAAGCAGGCCGAGTGGGTCGCACGCGATTTCAAGTTCCACACTGGCGAGGTGCTGCCCGAGCTGCGCATCGCCTACACCACGGTCGGCGAGCCGACCGGCCAACCGGTGCTGGTGCTGCACGGCACGACCGGCAGCGCCGGCTCGATGCTCACGCCGGCCTTCGCGGGCGAGCTGTTCGGCGCGGGCCAGCCCCTCGATGCGGCGAAGTATTTCATCATCATTCCGGACGGGGTCGGCCACGGCAAATCCGCGAAGCCCTCGGACGGACTGAAGACGAAATTCCCGAAGTACAATTACGACGACATGGTCGATGCGCAGTACCGGCTGCTGAGCGAAGGCCTCGGCATCAAGCGCCTGCGCCTGATCATCGGCAACTCGATGGGCGGCATGCACGCGTGGATCTGGGGCTCCAGGTATCCCGGCTACATGGACGCGCTCGCGCCGATGGCGGCGCAGCCGACCGCCATGGCGAGCCGCAACTGGATGATGCGCCGCCTGCTGATCGAAACGATCCGCAACGATCCGGACTACAAGAACGGCGACTACACCGCGCAGCCGCGCTCGCTCAAGATCGCGAATACCATGTACGCGATCGGCACCAACGGCGGCACGCTCGCCTTCCAGAAGCAGGCGCCGACCAGCGCGCTGGCCGACAAGGTCGTCGACGGGCGCCTCGCCGCGCCGCTCAATGTCGATGCCAACAACTATCTCTACGCCTGGGAATCCTCGCGCGACTACGATCCCGCGCCGGGGCTGGAGAAGATCGAAGCGGCCGTGCTGGCGATCAATGCGGCCGACGATGAGCGCAATCCGCCCGAGACCGGCATTACCGACGCCGCACTCAAGCGGGTGAAGAACGCGCAGCTGCTGCTCATTCCGGCGAGCGAGGCGACGCGCGGCCACGGCACCACGGCCTTCGCGAAGTTCTATGCGAAGGAGCTGGCCGCGTTCCTGCAGAAGGCACCGCAGCGCGGGATGTAGAGAATACTCTCACCGTCATCCTGAGGTGCCCGCGCGTAGCGCGGGCCTCGAAGGATGATCGGGCACGAGACGGGTCGTCGCCCTTCGAGGCTCGCTACGCTCGCACCTCAGGGTGACGGGGAGAGTATTCGGCTCGTGCCCTACTTCGCCCGCTTGTAGTAGTTCGCCGCGCTGCCGCGGCCACCGGCGACGTTCGGGTTGGTGTTCACGAACTCGTCCGCCGTGAGCTTGTCGATCGTGCGCGTCTGCGCCTCGCCTTCCCAGTTCGGGAACGTCGAGGTGATGATCTTGTAGGTGACGGTCTTCTTCTCCTCGTCGACCGTGTAGGTGCCGAACACCGACAGGCTGCGCTTGTTGATCGCCGCATATTCCTCAGGCGTCCCGGTGAGGCGGTTGCCCGAGGCGAATTTCGGCACGTCGCTTGCGACATGAATCTGGGTGAAGCGGCCGTCGGGCGTGAAGATCAGCATGCCCTTCGGGGTCTCGCCGAACGGGAACGACTTCTTGCCATCCGCCGCGGTGACTTCGGCGACGACGAAGTCCCAGGTGCCGACGATCTGCTGTTTCAGGCTCTGCGCCGCCGCACTGCCGGCACAGAGCGTCAGCGCAAGCACGGCCGCCGCGACGATCTTCATGACGCTCATCCGACCTTGATATTCAGCTCGCGCACCAGCCGCGCGTACTTCTCCGAGTCGGCGCGCGCCGCCGCCGCAAGCTTTTCGGCCGTGCCGCCGACCGCGTCGGTCGCGGTCTTGGCGAGCGCATCCTTGACCCCTTGGTCGGCGCAGGCCTTGTCCATCTCGGCATTCAGCCGCGCGATGATCTCGTTCGGCGTGCCGAGCGGGGCGAACGCCGCGTACCAGGATTCGAGCGCCACGCCCTTGTAGCCCGCCTCCTGCAGGGTCGGCACCTCCGGCATGCTCGGCGAACGCGTATCGCCCGACTGCGCCAGCAGGCGGATTTTTTGCGCCTGCGCGTGCGGCAGGGTCGCCGTCGGCCCGAGGCAGGCGATCTTCACGTGGCCGGCCAGCAGATCGTTGATCGCCTGTCCGGCGCCGCGGTACGGCACGTGCTCGAGCTTGACGTCGGCGACCTTGGCGAACCACTCCATCAGCACGTGCTGGTTCGAGCCGACGCCCGAAGTGGCGCAGCCCATCGTGCCGGCCTTCTTCACCTCCGCGACGAGCTCCGCCATCGACTTCACGTCGAACGAGGGATGCACTGCCCACACCTGCGGCTGGCGCCCGAGCAGGCTCACCGGCATCAGGTCCTTCAGGTAATCGACGTTGAGCTTCATCACGTGCGGCGCGGCCGCGACGTTGTCGTTGGTCAGCAGCAGCGAATAGCCGTCCGGCGGCGCCTTGATCGCGAGATCGATGCCGATCGTGCCGCCGGCGCCAGTGCGGTTCTCGACGAATACCTGCTGGCCGAACCCGCGCGAAATGAATTCGCCGACCAGCCGCGCGATGAAATCGAGCCCGCCGCCGGCCGCGAGCGGCACGATGAAGCGCACCGGCCGGTTCGGATAGGCTTGCGCGCGCGCGATCGGGGGCGCGAGCACCGCGCTTGCCGCAGCACCCATGACGAATTCGCGCCGCCCGATGTCCATGCGAGTCTCTCCCGTTCACATCTTCATTGTCGCGGCCCATGCCGCGTTGGCGTCATTCTATGTCAGCCCGGCGGCGGGAGCACAGTGTTTTCGTCGACGCACCCGGACAGAGACGAAATTCCCGCGCGCCCGCAGGCCGGCACGGCGTGCTTCACTCTCGCACAATCGCGCCTATATTCGCTGCATCGCGGGCGCACGGAGCTTTTCATGGCGGCACGTCAACTCAAGCTCGGCGCCTTCATGCGGCCGGCCAGCATCCATACCGGCGCTTGGCGCTATCCCGGCGCATGGCCGGACATGAACTTCAACATCGCGCACATGCGCCAGTGCATCCAGGCGCTGGAGGGCGCGAAGTTCGATGCCTTCTTCATGGCCGACCACATGGCAGTGCTGAACATGCCGGTCGAGGCGCTGAAGCGCAGCCACACGGTGACGTCGTTCGAGCCGTTCACGCTGCTGTCGGCGCTCTCGCAGGTGACGGAGAACATCGGCCTGGTGGCGACCGGCTCGACCACGTTCGACGCGCCCTATCACATCGCGCGGCGCTTCGCCTCGCTCGACCATCTGAGCGGCGGGCGCGCCGGCTGGAACATCGTCACCACGTCGAACCCGGATGCCGCGCTCAATTTCGGCATGGACGCGCTGATGGAGCACGGCGAACGGTACGAACGTGCGCGCGAGTTCTACGACGTGGTGACCGGCCTGTGGGACTCATGGGCCGATGACGCCTTCATCCGCGACGTCGAAGGCGGCATCTTCCTCGATCCGGACAAGATGCACGTGCTCGGCCACGAGGGCGAGTATCTGTCCGTGCGCGGCCCGCTCAACATCGCGCGTCCCATCCAGGGCTGGCCGGTCATTGTGCAGGCCGGCGCCTCGGAAGCCGGCAAGCGGCTTGCCTCCGAGACCGCGGAAGCGGTGTTCACCGCCGTGAGCGACATCGCGGGCGGGCGCGCGTTCTACGCCGACGTAAAAGGCCGCATGGAAAAGCTCGGCCGCCCGCGCGAGCACATGAAGATCCTGCCCGCCTGCTTCGTGGTGGTGGGCGAAACCGTCGATGCGGCGCGCGAGAAGCGCGCGCGGCTGGACGGGCTGGTCAACTACGCCAATGCCATCGGGTCGCTCTCGATCGCGCTCGGCCACGACGCTTCGCGCTTCGATCCCGACGGTCCGCTGCCCGACATTCCGGAGAGCAACCAGAGCAAGAGCGGCCGCGAGCGCGCGATCGCGCTGGCGAGGCGCGAGGGGCTCACCGTGCGCCAGCTCGCGCAGCGGCTCGGCGGTTTTGCAGGGCTGGCGATGGTCGGCACCGCGCAGACCATCGCCGACGAGATGCAGGAATGGCTCGACAGCGAAGCAGCCGACGGCTTCACCGTGATGTTCCCGTACCTGCCCGGCGGGCTCGATGACTTCTGCACTCAGGTCGTGCCCGAACTGCAGCGGCGCGGAATTTTCCGCCGCGAGTACGAAGGCAGGACGCTGCGCGAGAATCTGGGCCTGCCGCGGCCAAACAACCGGTTCTTCTCCTAGCGCATGATCCCGAAAAGTGGGAACCGGTTTTCGGAAAAGATCATGCGCAAACGAAAAGCCCCTCAGGTCGGCGTCAGTCCGGCGATCTTCGCGGCTTCGCGCGTCAGGTCGAATTCCTTCTTGATGTAATCGCCGAAGCCCCGCGAAGTCATCAGGTCGTCCGGGACCAGCTCGGCGCCGCTCTGCAACATCTTCTGCTGCAGGTCCTTGGCGTTCAGCGCCTTGGCGAGCGCGCCTTCCAGCGTCTTGACGATGTCGGCCGGCGTGCCGGCGGGCGCCAGAATGCCGACATAGCTCGCGGCGGTGAAATCCTTCACGCCCTGCTCGATCATGGTCGGCACGTCCGGCACCTGCGGCGAGCGCTTGCTCCAGGCGACGCCGAGCACGCGCACCCGGCCGCTGCCGACCTGCGGCAGCGCGGTGGACAGCTCGGTCATCGCGCCGCTGATGCTGCCCGAGAGCAGGTCCGGAAGCAGCGCGCCGCCGCCGCGATAGGGCACGTGCGTGATGTTGGCGCCGGTCGCCGCATTGAAGCGCGCCAGCGTCATGTGCGAGGCGCTGCCCGCACCGGAGGTGCCGACGTTCACCGCCTGCTTCTTCGAGAGCGCG
>DATEKY010000088.1:0-5455 GCA_035277225.1 Xanthobacteraceae bacterium | reverse complement strand
CCGTGGTGTTCACACTTGTCACGCTGCCGCTGCTCTCTCCGATCCTGACGCTGTTCGGCGCGACCGGCCGCACCCACGACATCGCCTGGCGCTTCCTCATCATCGTGATGCCGACGACGCCGCTGATGGGCCTCGGCATGGCGTGCTCCGGCGTTCTGCGCGCGGCGGGAGACGCCAAACGCGCGATGTATGTGACGCTCTCCGGCGGCCTGTTCACCGCGGCGTGCGATCCGCTGCTGATCTTCGGCCTCGGGCTCGGCGTCGACGGCGCGGCGATCACCTCGGTGTTCTCGCGCATCCTGCTCGCGCTGGTCGGGCTGCATGGCTGCATCCACGTGCACGGCCTGCTCGCGCGGCCGGACGCGCGCGCGGCGCTTGCCGACGCGCGCCCGCTCACCGACATCGCGGCGCCCGCGATCGTCGCCAACATCGCGACGCCGGTCGGCAACGCCATCGTGACCGGCGCGATCGCGCGCTATGGCGACTCGGCGGTGGCGGGCTTCGCGGTGATCGGCCGCATCGTGCCGCTCGCGTTCGGAGCGATCTTCGCGCTCTCCGGCTCGATCGGGCCGATCCTCGGCCAGAACTACGGCGCCGAGCGCTTCGACCGCGTGCGCCGCAGCCTGACCGACAGCATGATCCTGATCGCGATCTACTGCGCCGCGATGTGGCTCGCGCTGATCCTGCTGCGCGAACCCGCCATCCGGGTGTTCGGCGCGGCGGGAGACGGCGCGGCGCTGATCCGCTTCTTCTGCATCTATGTGGCGCCGACCTGGCTGTTCGTCGGCGCGACCTTCGTCGCCAACGCCGCGTTCAACAATCTCGGCTTCCCGACATGGTCGAGCGTGTTCAACTGGGGCCGCGCCACGCTCGGCACGATCCCGTTCGTCTGGCTCGGCGGCACGCAATTCGGCCCGCAGGGCGTGCTTGCCGGACAGGCGGCCGGCGCGGTGATCTCCGGCATCGCGGCGATCATCGTGGCGCTGCGCATCGTCGATCGCATCGCGGCGCGTCACGCGCGCCCGCATCCGGACGAGGTCGCATCGGTCGCGCCGCCCATCCCGCCGTTCTCCTCCGGCAAAGCTGCGACCGCGCTCGATTGGGCCGATCCGGATGAGAAGATAAAGTGAGGATCAAAACAAAAAAGCGCCCGCCGGGAGGGCCGGCGGGCGCGAGGTCCGAACCTGAAGAGGGGACGAGAAGGTCCGGATCGAGGGTGGCCGACGGGGGAGATCGGCCAGGCCAAGTGGACGTCAACTTCAGTAGGCGCGCCACGCTGCCGGCAGCGCGGCCTTGTTCGATACTGTCGGCGCGAGCGGTACGATCGAAGGCACGTCGAACGTCTTCTCGGCAAGCCCGATGCCGACCCGGCGGCGGTTGATGCGGCGCTCATGCGAGCGGCTCACCAGGACTGCGGTCGGATCGCGCCAGACCGGCTCGGAATAGGCGTCGCGAAGATCGCCCCGCGTCAGGCCGATGTCGGCGAGCATGCGGTCATCGAGACCGGCAAGTACCGCGGCGTCACGGCGATTTTTGATCAGCTGGAGGACACCGCGCACACGAGCGACCGCGATCCCCGCAACGGTGTGGACCAGCCAGGCAAAGTGCGAGGGGGTCTGGGTATCGGCATAGATCGACATGGCATTCCTCCATAAAGTCCGAAAACGGGCGCAAGTGTCCTCAATGCGGCCCCGTCCTCACCGGAACCGCTCCGAAAATCGCTGATTTGCCCGAACCATACCGATATGGCATTTCTCTATTGATTAGTGAAACGAATGTTTTTAATCTAACGCATCAGCCGTGGTGATGATTTTTCCGCCGGGTGCCGCTGGGGCCTGGCGCGGTTTCGAGGGCTCCGTCATGACCGCCTTGCTCGACGTCGATCAGCTTCGCACCTTCATTGCTATCGCGGAGACCGGAAGCTTCACCCGGGCCGCCGATATCGTTCACAAGACTCAATCCGCCGTCTCGATGCAGATGAAACGGCTCGAGGAGAGGCTCGACCGTTCTATCTTCGCGCGCGACGGCCGCGCCTCCAAGCTCACCGAGGACGGCGAGCGGTTGCTCGACTACGCGCGCCGCATCGTGAAGCTCAACGTCGAGACGATCGCGGCCTTCTCCGACGAGCTCACCGGCCGCGTGCGGCTCGGCGTGCCGGACGATTACGCCGACCGCTATCTGCCCGAGATCATGGCGCGCTTCTCGCGCGCCTATCCGGCGATCGAGCTGACGGTGATCTGCGAAGAGACGATCAGCCTGCTCGAACGCATCAAGGGTAACGAGATCGATCTCGCGATCATTACCAATTGCTCCGGCAGCATGACGGCGGAGAACTTCCGTCAGGAGCGCCTGCTGTGGGCCACGTCGAACCGCCATTCGGTGCACGTAGAAGAGCGCGTGCCGCTCGCGCTCGGGCGGCCGAGCTGCGCGTGGCGGCGCACCGCGACCGAGTGCCTGGAATCGGTCGGGCGGCCGTATCGCGTGCTTTATTCGAGTGGGAACGCGAGCGCGATCAGCGCGGCGGTGTTGTCGGGGCTTGCCGTCTCGGTCTTCCCCGAGTCGGGATTGCGGCCCGGGATGCGCGTGCTCTCGGCGGCGGATGGCTTCCCCGAATTGCCGCCGTGCCGCATCGGGCTGGTGCGCAATCCGCACGAACGCAATCCGCTCGCCGACGCGCTCGCCGAGCACGTCATCTCGTCACTCGACAATCTGTCGGAAGCCGCCAGGGCGGCGGAGTAACTCCGCTCTCGTAGGGTGGGCTGAGCGAAGCGAAGCCCACGTCTTCTTCTTTTCGACGCTTGGGCACGACGCGAAGACGCGCCTTTGCCCACCCTACGCGATGAGCGTCACCGCCTTCGCCTCCAGCACGCGCATCAGATCGCCGGGCGGAAGCTCGATCTGCAGCCCGCGCCGGCCGCCGTTCACGATGATGCTCGCGTGCGCGAGCGCGGCCTGGTCGACGAACACGCGCGCGCGCTTCTTCTGCCCGAACGGCGAGATGCCGCCGACATGATAGCCGGTGATGCGCTCGGCCTCGGCGGGCGGGAGCATCGCGGCTTCCTTCGCACCGGCCGCAGCGGCGAGCTTCTTCAGGCTCACTTCGGCGTCCGACGGGACCAGCACGCAGACCACCGCCCCTCCGGCTTTCGCCATCAGTGTCTTCAACAGCCGCGCCGGATCGACGCCGAGCGCTTCCGCCGCCTGCATTCCGATGCGCGCGGCGTTCGGATCGTAGTCGTATTCGTGCAGCGTGAACGCGACGCCGGCCTTGGCGAGTACAACGGTCGCGGGCGTGCCCTTCGCCATGTCAGGCCCGGTCGAAGTCCTGCATCCACGCCGCGTTGAGGCCGGCGCGCAGATAGAACTGCTCGAGCCGTCCGCGCGTGCCTTGCGCTTTCTGGTCCTGACCGAGGCCCATGAAGCGCACGGCATTACGGAACATAACGTCGTCGATCTGGCTCGCCGAGAAGCCGATATCGCGGCGCAGGAAATCCGCCACGATATCGGGATAGAGCTGGTCCTTCTCGTGGCCCGCGACTGCACGCGCCGGAAATCCGTCGGCGTAGCCGACCATGGTCCAGTCGCTGCCGTAGATCAGGCGCTGCGCCGCCGACGGGAAGCGCTCGACGAACGTCTTGAACAGCCAGATGACGTAGCGCCGCTGCTCGTCGGAGCGATGCAGCACCTCGCTGAAGAACGAGATGTCGGCGTAGACGTTCGGCGTCGCGGCGGCGGAAAACGCCCGCCCGATCGCCCAGCCCCACGACTGCTCGGCGCTCTCGCGCGTGCCGCCGCGGTTGAAGCCGCCGAAATGCGCCAGATTGATCCGCAGCGCCGGATACTTCTCCAGCACCTTGACCCACGCCGCCGGATTGGCGCGCTTGCCGTAGTCTTTGCCCGACCCGTAGGAATCCGCCGTGTGCGCCATGATCGGCACGTTGTTCTCGGTGCAGAACGCGTAGAGCCGGTCGAGCGCAGCATCGAGCTTGCGCCCGGCGTCCGGCCCGAGCCCGTCCGCCGCGAGAACGTGCGCCGGGAAGGCGTTGCCGAGCGCCGCATTGCCGGTCGGGCGGAAGCCCATCGGCGGATAGAGCTTCACGCCGATGAAGCCGTGATCCTCCACCGCCTTCTTCACCACGGCCAGCGGCTCGTCCTCGGGGGGGCCGCCATGCTGGCGGAACAGCGCCTGGCGCAGCGGATCGAACCCGACAAAGCCGTGCACGCGAGGGCCGTTGCGCCGTTGCGCGACCCGCGCCATCACCTCGACCTGACGACGCATCGGCACGGTGCGATCGCCCTTGTCGGCGCCAAGTGGACCAAACCACGCCGTGAAGTCGACCAGCGCCGGCGTCATCAGCTTCAACCGTGCGGGCCCACCGTGCAGGCGCTGCAGCTCCTCGGCAAGCTGGAAACGATAGCGCGTGAACAGCAGGCCCCATCGGATGGTGCGGCTGAACACGCAGTCACGCTCCGCATAGATGACGCGCGCTGCCTCGCGGCAGTCGCTTGCCTCGTCCGCCGACATGCCGCGCAACTCCTGCTCGGACAGCCCGGGGAACGCTTCCTTGCGCAGCAGATATTTGATCTGGTTCAGCGCCGCGAACGAGACGAAGCGGTCGCCGAGCTTCATCTGCTTGCCGATGACCTTGGGCCACCACACTTCGTCGAGAATGTCTTTCAGCAGATCGGACTCGACCTTCTGCGCGTTGCGCGGTCGCGCGCCGCGATGCTCCATCTCGTCGAGCGCCCACAGCTCGTCGTCCGGTTCGCACGCCTTGCGGCTCACCGCGACGGCGAGCATGTGCAGCATCACCTCGAACGATCCCTTGAACTTGGGATCCTGGAACAGCGCCGCATAGTCGCGGCTTCCGGCACCCATCGCTGAGACCACGTTCGGCAGCACCACCTTCTTGATGAAGCTTTCCGCCGGCACGTCGAGGATGTTGAACAGATGACAATGCGCATCGATGAACCGCTGCTGGCTGGCCGGCGAGAATGGGCCCGTCTGCGCAACCGCGGTCTGCGAAGCTGCAACCGCGAGACTGCCGGCGATGAAATCACGTCGGCGCATCGCGGCCCCCTCAGTAGGCGTATTCGTCGAACACCGGCTCGACCGATTTCTGCCACGGCCCGTGGTACTTCTCCAGCAGCTCCTCGGCCGGCGTGATGCCGCGCGCGAGGAACTCCTGCAGCGGCTGCAGATACCGCGTCTCGTCGCGCCCGTCGTGGTCGAGCCGCGCGCGCCGCTTCAGGCCGGCTTCCGCGAGCTGCATGCATTCGTGCGCCAGATCGAGCATGGTGCGGCCGCGGATTGTGGCCTTGAAGCCCGCACGCGGCACCTCGTCGCGCAGTTTCTGCCGCTCGTCCGCACTCCAGTCCTTCACGATGTCCCATGCGGCATCGAGCGACACGTCGTCATAAAGAATGCCGACCCAGAACGCCGGATGCGCCGGCA
>DATEKY010000087.1:0-3399 GCA_035277225.1 Xanthobacteraceae bacterium | reverse complement strand
GCACTTCAAGGGCGTCACCGAGCGCGGCTTCGCGATGGTGCGCGAGATGAACCGGCTCGGCATCCTGGTCGACATCACGCACGGCACCGAGACGGTGCAGAAGCAATTGATCGAGGCGAGCCGCGCGCCGGTCGTCGCGAGTCATGAGGGCATCCGCGCGGTCGCCGGCGTCGGACTGTCGGACGAGATGCTGAAGGCGCTCGCCGCCAAAGGCGGGCTGGTCGGCATCCACGGTGCCGCCGCGGTGGTCGGCCCGCGCTACCGCAAATGGATGGGCGAGAAGCCGGACAACGCCCAGCATGCCGGACGCGCGGTCAACCGCATGGTCGGCTACATGCCGTCGGTGACGCGCCCGGCCGGCGATCACGGCGAATACATCGCGAAGTTCGACGAGGAATTCCGCCAGCGCTGGCGCGAGCTCGGCGAATGGAAGGAGCTGCCGGAGGCCGAGGCGGCCGTTCCGACCGCGGACGAATGGGCCGCGCAGGTCGACCACGTGATCAAGACCGTCGGCGCGGATCACGTCGCGTTCGGGCTCGACGCGGTCGCCGGGCGCAGCGCGGTGCCGCGCGACCCGTCGGCCTTCGGCGACATGGTCACGGCGCTGAACAAGATCACCACGCCGGAGAACGTGCGCAAGATCACCGGGGAAAACTGGCTGCGCGTGCTGGAGAAGGCGAAGGCGGTGTAAGGTCGCCCCAACGGAGCGGCTGGGTGCCTGGGTGATCGAGTCTTTGAAGCTGTATGGGCCGGGCGTGGCGCTGTGCGCCGCGGTGAGCGTGGTCGCGACCCTAATCGAGAAGGTCGAGGTCTATTTCGCCGGCCAGTCCTATCTCGAGGCGCTGGTGATCGCGATCCTGCTCGGCGTCGCGGTGCGCACCGTCTGGGCGCCCGGGCCGGTCTGGCGGCCCGGCATCAACTTCAGCGCCAAGACCCTGCTCGAGATCGCGATCGTGCTGCTCGGCGCCTCGCTCAGCGCCGGCACGGTCTGGGCGCTCGGGCCGATCCTGCTGTTCGGCATCATCACCATCGTGGTCGTCGCGATCGCGAGCAGCTACGCGATCTGCAGCGCGCTCGGGCTGCCGCCGCGCATGTGCATCCTGATCGCCTGCGGCAACTCGATCTGCGGCAATTCGGCGATCGTGGCGGTGGCGCCGATCATCGGCGCGACCTCCGACGAGGTTGCCTCGTCGATCGCGTTCACGGCGGTGCTCGGCGTCGTCGTCGTGCTGACCCTGCCGCTGCTGGTGCCGATCCTCGAATTGTCGCTGACGCAGTACGGCGTGCTTGCCGGGCTCACCGTCTACGCGGTGCCGCAGGTGCTGGCCGCGACTCTGCCGATCGGCGCGCTCAGCAACCAGGTCGGCACGGTGGTGAAGCTGGTGCGCGTGCTGATGCTCGGGCCGGTCGTGCTCGCCCTGTCGCTGCTCACGCGCGGCGCGCGCCGTGGCGCGGACGACGCGCCGCGCGGGAAATGGCCGGCGTTCGCCGAACTGGTGCCGTGGTTCATCCTCGGCTTCCTGTTCCTTGCACTCGCGCGCTCGCTCGGCTTCATCCCGGGCGACCTCGTGCGGCCGCTGCGCATGATTGCCGCGGTGCTGACCACGATCGCGATGGCGGCGCTCGGCCTCGGCGTCGATGTCCGCACGGTGGCGAAAGCCGGCCCGCGCGTTGCGACCGCGGTGACGCTCTCGCTCGTCGTGCTCGCGGTGGTCAGCTACGCGCTGATCCGGCTTGCCGGGGTGGCGTAACTCAAACTGAAAACAGCCGACCCCAGCCGGTCACCCGCGCCGGATCGACGCCCGCGACCTTCAGGCTCTTCCACACCGTGGTCGACACCGTGTCGTAGATCGGGATGCCGTGTGCGGCCTCGAGCTCCTCGGCGAGCGGCGCGCCGCGCATGTTGGTGCAGACGATCGCGATCGCATCCGGCTTGGCGGCGGCGACATCCTTGGTCATCACGCGCATCTGGTCGGCGGTCACGGTCGAGAACGAGAAATTGTCCTGCATGCCGAGGTGGCGGTCGGACGCGACCGTCCATCCGGCCTTCTCGTAGTTGGCATTGATGCGCGCCTGCACGTCGTCGAGATAGGGCGTCACGAACCCGACGCGCTTCGCCCCGGTGATCTCGAGCAACTCGTTCAGCGCCAGCATCGCGGTGCAGGCCGCAATGCCGGTCGCCTGCGTGATGCGCTCGCAGAGCTGCACGTCGCGCTCGAAGCCGAGCCAGCCCGACGAGGTGCCGTTCCAGGCGA
Source organism: Xanthobacteraceae bacterium (assembly GCA_035277225.1). GTDB lineage: Bacteria > Pseudomonadota > Alphaproteobacteria > Rhizobiales > Xanthobacteraceae > PALSA-894. Next base: position 1,144 of record DATEKY010000087.1, on the reverse strand, counting down.
TCACGTTCACTTGGGCATGCGCCAGCAATTCGGCCGCGCGCAGGATCTCGCTGTCGTCGAACTGCGCCAGGGCCGGACCGGACAGCGCGATCTCGGTCACCTTGAAGCGGGAGAAATGCGCGGTCACCTCCGGCAGGCCGGAGATCATCGCGGTGGTGACCGGCTCGAGGATGGTGTTGGAGGAGGGAGTCAGCATTCCGAGGAAAACGCGGTCGGTCATCAGTCCATTCCGTTGTCCGCCGCATTTCGCGGCATTTGCCTAAACCGGCGGCAGGCAGGGCGCCCGCGCACCGCATTACGTCACGCGCGGTGCTGGCACAACGCTTGCGAGTCCGCTGCATGAGCTTACCCGTCGAGGCGCGAGCCAAGACGGGGAGGGGTGAGGGGCATTATCGACGACCCGGCAGTCAGAGAGTGCGCCTCACCCCAAGCTCTCTCCGCACGCGCCGCCTTGCGTTCTCACTGCGCGAGACACCGTCAGATCGACGGCAGCCGCCTGAGGTCGAGCGTCATCGGGAATTCGGCCGCGCGCTCTTCCGCCGGCACCTCGATGAGGCCGGGCGTGTGGCCGAAATCGGTGAAGCGCGCGCGGCGGCGCGCCGCCGCTTCACCCGCGTTCACCGGATAGGTCGCGTGGTTCATGCCGCCCGGATGCGCGACGTGGTAGACGCAGCCGCCGAGCGAGCGCTTGCTCCAGGTGTCGATGATGTCGAAGGTCAGCGGCGCATTGACCGGCAGGTTGGGATGCAGCGAGACCGGCAGCATCCAGGCCTTGAAGCGCACGCCGGCGACGAATTCGCCCGAGCGCCCGGTCGAGGTGAGCGGCACGCGGCGGCCGTTGCAGGCGACGACGTGGCGCGCGGGGTTGAGCCCTTCGGCGCGCACCTGCAGGCGCTCGAGCGAGGAATCCGCCGGGCGCGACGTCGCGCCGCTGGAGGTCTCCTCGCCGAGTACGAGCCAGGGCTCGAGCGCGTGGCGCAGTTCGAGCCGCACGCCGCCATGCTCGACCACGCCGTGGAACGGAAAACGAAACTCGCGCTGCGCGTCGAACCATGCCGGATCGAACCGATAGCCGGCGTCGCCAAGATCGGTGAGCACGCTCAAAAAATCCTCCCAGACGACATGCGGCAGCATGAAGCGGTCA
>DATEKY010000086.1:0-7195 GCA_035277225.1 Xanthobacteraceae bacterium | reverse complement strand
CACCCGAAGCTCGACGCGCTGGTCGGCTACGCGATCAACTATTATCGCGACTTCGTCGCGCCGACGAAGCAGTTTCGCGAGCCGAGCGATAACGAGCGCAAGGCGCTTTCCGATTTGCGCGACGCGCTGTCGAACCTGCCGAAGGATGCGAGCGCCGAAGATATCCAGAACGTCGTCTACGAAATCGGCCGGCGCGAGCCGTTCCTCGACCAGAACAAGAAGGGCAAGGACGGCCGCCCGGGCGTCTCGCTCGACTGGTTCAACATGCTCTACCAGGTGCTGCTCGGCCAGGAGAAAGGCCCGCGCTTCGGCTCGTTCGTTGCGGTGTACGGCGTGGAGAACGCGGTCGGCATGATCGACGGCGCGCTGGCGCGGAGTGCGTAGGGCGTGGCCAACGCTGATCCTTATTGCTGAGGAACCTGGGACGCGGGAAGCGTCGCAGCCGTCTCATTGTCGCACACATGAATATTGCCCAGGGCGTGGTTCGCGATGCCTGCCTGCGCTGCGCTTCGGCAGGGATTTTCAAGCGCAACGCGAAATTCCATCGCGCGGGTTTCTACCTGTGGTAAATTCCGTCTGAAATGCCCGATAGTTTCCGCGTGGCGTGCAGCCCTGGGGAATGGCATGGCGGACAAGGAGCCCAAGCACGAGAAGATGTATGGGTGGTACGATCCCGGCCACCTGCTCGAGACTGGTATTCGCGTCGGCATCGCGCAAATCTTCGGCGAATTCCTCGACCGTCGCGAGCTCTTCGGCGACCGCAATAGCGCGCGGGTTGCGAAGTTCGACAGCGAGCACGACTATTCCAGGGACAAAGACGGAATATGGATCGATTTCGTCGCCGACACCGGCGATGGGTGGGATCCGACCTATGCGGTCGCGCGGCTCTTGGCGCGCGCCGAGCTTCGTTTCAAGGGAGCCGACGGCCAATGGGCCGGCGCCGACGGCCGCACGCCGCCATCAGACGACGACTTCAGGACGCAGCGTGGCGAAGTCCTGATCTTCGGCGGCGACGAGGTCTACTCGACGGCGTCGCACGACACCTACAAGACGCGCTTCGAAGCGCCATTCGAGGAGGCTGCGAAGACGGAAGGGACCCAGGACGAGTTGAAGACCGTCAAAACCTACGCGCTTCCGGGCAACCACGACTGGTACGACGGTCTGAACGCGTTCATGGCGATGTTTGTGACGCGGCGGCCGGGCGGTCCGAAGAAGGGCTTCGGCGGCGGCCGCGTGGTCAGCGGCCGCCGTGCAGCGCAAAGCCGGAGCTATTTTGCCCTGAAACTGCCCGGCGACTGGTGGCTGCTCGGCGCCGATGCACAGCTTAGCGGCTATATCGATCAGGGACAGATCGCGTTCTTCGACGATCTCGCGCAGCACGAGATGCCCGACGGGTCGAACATCATTCTCTGTGCCGCAACGCCGAGCTGGAGCTATGTTCATCTCGACGGCACATCCGAGGAGATCTTCCGCAACCACGGCTTTCTCGAGGATGTCGTCACCGGATTCGTGCACAATAAGGACGCGAACAAGAACGCGCGGCGGCATCATCTGCGGCTGGTGCTGACCGGCGACGCGCATCACTACGCACGCTACGTCGAGCAACTCGAGGACACCAAACAAGAGCCGGCGGATGAGCCGAAGACTACGATCTCGCAGGATGCGCGCTGCTACCTGACTTGGGGCGGCGGCGGCGCGTTCATGCATCCGACCCATCAACTCGCGAAGCAAATCAAGTTCAACTGGAACTATCCGCCGCCGCCGCCGGTCTCGCCGCGCGATGTTGACGACGACACCGCGGTTCTGCGCCGCAGCTTCGCAAGGAAGCATATCTATCCGGACGAGAAGACCAGCCGCAAACTTGCCTGGCCGGTTCCATTGCTCGGACTCTGGAATCTCAAGTTCAGCCTGCTGATGTTCGGCTTCGGCCTGGTGGTCGCGTGGGCGCTCGCCGGCGCGGCCGACCTCGCCGGCAAGCGGCTGCCGGACACCATCCGCGCTGCCGTTGACGTCTGCGAAGCCCTCAAGGAGCTGTTCGCGCTGCTGCTCACCTTCCCGTGGGTGCTGTTGACCTGCATCGCCCTCGCTTTGGCGCTGGTGTATTTCTCCGCCGCGCAAGGGAAGTTCTATCGGTACCTTACCGGCATCGCGCACTTTCTCGCGCACATGGTGGCGTTCTTCACGATTTTTCTGCTCGCGTCGCGTTGTCCATGGGTGGCAGATTTCGCCCCGCCTTGGGATTCGGTCCTGCTCGTGATCGTGACCGCGGCCGGCGCCGCGATTTTCTCGCCGCTCATCCTGGGTTGCTATCTGGCGATCTCGCTCATCTTCCGCCGCCACTGGAACGAGGCGTTCTCGTCGCTGCGCATCAAGGATCACAAGGGTTTCCTGCGGCTGCACATCGAGGGGCACACCGTCACGGTGTTCCCGATTGCGCTCGACAAAGTGCCGAAGGACGGCGCCGGGTACCTCCAGACGCGGCTGATTGAGCGGCCGATTCGGATTGTTGGCAGCAAGGCGTCGCACATCGCCAAGCCGAAGCGTACGCGCAAGGCGGCTGCGCCGGAGACGTGAGGATGTGCCGGCCCCGTAGTCCGCGACAAACGTGGCCGTGACGTGCGAGAGTTCGGGTCGCGCGCGCCCGAACGATCCTCGCATGACCTCCCTCGCATACGTCCTCATCGGCCTCACCATCGTCTCGAGCTCGTTCGTCTCCGGCCTGTTCGGCATGGCGGGCGGGATGATCCTGCTCGGCGTGCTGCTCGTCTATTTCGATGTCGCCACCGGCATGGTGATCTTCTCGGTGATCCAGTTCGTGGCGAACGGCTGGCGCGCCGCGCTGTGGTGGCGCTTCGTCCTGTGGCACATTTTCTTCGTCTACGTCGCCGGCGCCGTCATCTCGTTTGCGATCATGCGCTATGTCGCGATCGTGCCGAGCAAGGCCGCGGTCTATCTCTCGCTCGGCGCGCTGCCGTTCCTGATCGAGCTCTTGCCCGCCCGCGCGCGGCCAAACATCGAATGGCGCGGCGTGCCGTTCATCACCGGCTTCCTCACCACCATCATCCAGCTACTGACCGGCGTCGGCGGGCTATTCCTCGACATTTTCTTCCAGAAGAGCGCGCTCGACCGCAAGACCACCATCGCCACCAAGGCGGTGACGCAGACCTTCAGCCATGTGGTGCGCGCGGTCTATTTCGGCTCGTTCACCGGGCTGGTCGATGCGGTTCCGCTCTGGCTGTTCGTGCCGGCGATCGCGCTCTCGATGGCGGGCACGTCGCTGGCGGCAGTCGCGCTTGAGCGCATGACCGACGTCGGATTCCGCCAATGGACGCGGCGCGTGATCTTCGCGGTGAGTACCGTGTTCCTGGTGCGCGGAGCGATCCTGCTGTTGGGTTACTGACTCGCCCACAGAATGCGCGCGATCCACAGCACGTCGTCGGCTGAAAGCGTGCGCTCGGCGTGCGGCGGATTGAGCGAGCGCAGCTCGATCGACTTCGCGGTGCGCCGCTTCAATTCTTTCGCCATCACCTCGCCGTCGCGCAGCTTCACCACGACGCGGTCGCCGCGCCGGATCGTGGCCGCCGGCGACACCACGATCGCGGTGCCCTCGCGATAGGCCGGCAGCATCGCGTCGCCCGCCACTTCGAGCGCGTAGGCGTGCTCGTCGTTCAGCGCCGGAAACGCGATCTCGCCCCAGCCTTTGCCGTTCGGCAACCCGCCGTCGCCGAAATAGTTGCCAGCCGCTTCAGCAAACCCGATCAGTGGAATCGCCTGCGTGGCGGCGCCGCCGCGCTCGGTGATCAGCGACACGAACAGGTCGATGGTGACGCCGGTCGCTTGCAGCGATTTCGCGACCGACTCGGTCGAGGGCCAGCGCGGGCGGCCTTGCGGCGTGACGCGCTTCGACTTGTTGAACGTGGTCGGGTCGAGCCCGGCCTTCCTGGCGAGCCCGGATGGCGAGAGCCCGGCGCGCGCGGCCAGCCGGTCGACCGCGTTCCAGATGTCCGCATGGCTCAGCATTGCGCGCGGCGCCACGGCGATCCCTCGGTTCCCGGATGTGGGTTCTGTAGGAATAAAGACCCGGAATGTCCAGTGAGCCGGCGCACTGCCTGTTGAGCGCGTGGACAACCGTCTCTATGCAGGAGGCGCGCGATGCGCCGTCGCGGCTCGCGCGTTATCGTCCACTCGAGGCACAGCGTGGCAACCATTTACAAGATCGCACCCGCGGCCCTCTGGCGCGAGGCCGAACGCGCCGGCGCCTTCGCAGGCGCTCCGGTCGATCTAGCCGACGGCTTCATTCATTTTTCCACCGCCGAACAGGTGCGCGAGACCGCGGCGCGGCATTTCGCCGGGCAGGCCGATCTCGTTCTCGCGGCGATCGATGCGGCGGCGCTGGGGTCGGCGCTGCGCTACGAACCCTCGCGCGGCGGCGTATTGTTTCCACATCTTTACGGCACACTGTCGCTCTCGGCCGTGCGCTGGGTGAAGCCACTGCCGTTCGGCCCCACGGGCCACGTGTTTCCGGAGCTCGACGCGTGAAATTGTTCGACCGCCTTGCCGCGCCGCTGTTGCGCACGCTCGATCCGGAGCGCGCGCATGCGCTCGCGCTCAATGCGCTCAAGCTCGCGCCGCTGCCGCGCGCCGCGCCGGACGACGAGAAGCTGCGCGTGCATGCCTGCGGGCTGACGTTTCCCAATCCGGTCGGGCTCGCGGCCGGCTTCGACAAGAACGCCGAGGTGCCGGATCAGCTGCTTCGCCTCGGCTTCGGCTTCGTCGAGGTGGGGGGCGTGACGCCGCAGCCGCAGCCGGGCAATCCGCGCCCGCGCCTGTTTCGGCTCGACGCCGACGAAGGCGTGATCAACCGGCTCGGCTTCAACAGCGAGGGCGCGGAGGCCGTCGCGGCGCGGCTTGTTGCGCGCGCCGGGCGGCCCGGCATCGTCGGCATCAACCTCGGCGCCAACAAGGACACGATCGACCGCACCGCCGACTACGTTGCGGGCATCGAGCGGCTTGCGCCGCACGTGACGTTTCTGACCGTCAATGTCTCGTCGCCGAACACGCCTGGCCTGCGCAACCTGCAGCAGGCGGCGGCGCTCGACGAATTGCTCGCGCGGGTGATCGATGCACGCGAACGCGTTTCGCCGCGGCGGCCGCTGCTGTTGAAGATCGCGCCGGATCTGACGTTGCCCGATCTCGACGACGTGGTGGGCGTGGCGCGGCGCCACCGCATCGACGGCATGATCGTCGGCAACACCACGATCAGCCGGCCGGATCTGCGCGAGAGGGAAAAGGCCAGGGAAGCGGGCGGGCTCTCGGGGCGTCCGCTGTTCGCGCTGTCGACCCGCATGCTGGCCGAGACCTATGTGCGCGCCGAGGGAGCGTTCCCGCTGATCGGTGTCGGCGGGATCGACTCGGGCGCTGCGGCCTTCGCCAAGATCAAGGCCGGTGCGAGCCTGGTGCAGCTCTACTCGGGGCTCATTTTCCGCGGCGTCGGGCTGGTCGGCGCGATCAAGAAGGACCTGCTCGACTTCATGCGCATCGGGCGGCTCGATGCGCTCACCGAGGCGGTCGGACGCGACGTGGCGGCGATCACCGCCGAGCCGTGGCCGACCTGAACGTTGCCCGCGCCAGCGCCGGGTACCTTGCCGCCTGCAGGGCGCCGCGCACGCCGAGGAACGTGAGGATCGAGAGCCACAGGCCGGTATTGCCGAGCGGCAGCGTGATCCACCAGGCGACGAAATAGAGCACGATCGTCACGATCATCAGGTTGCGCATGTCGCGCGTCCAGGTCGCGCCGATGTAGATGCCGTCATAGGTGAACGCGAAGGTGCCGATCACCGAAGCGAGCGCGGCGTAAATGAGATACGCGCGGGCCGCGGTGCGCACGTCGGGGCTCGCCGTCATCAGGTCGATCAGGAACGGACCGCCGACGATCAGCGCCAGTGTCGCGGCGACGCCGAACCCGAAGCCCCAGCCGAGCGACAGCTTCACCGAGCGCGAGAACGCCGGCGCGTCGCGCGCGCCGACCGCGCGGCCGCACAGTTGCTCCGCGGCGGAGGCGAAGCCGTCGAGGAAGAAGGCGCCGAGCAGGACCAGATTGTGCAGCACAGAGTTTGCCGCCAGCACGACGTCGCCCGCGCGCGCGCCCTGCGCGGCGAAGAACAGCCACGCGGTGATCAGCGCGGCGGTGCGGATCATGATGTCGCGGTTGATGACGAACAGCCGCACGAAGCGGTCGCGGTCGAGCAGGCGTGTCCACGTGGTGCGCGCGCCGACCACGCGCAGCGCGACGATCAGCCCGGCTACGGTGCCGATGGCTTCGGCGATGACCGCGGCGAGCGCGGCGCCGGCGACGCCAAAGTCGAAGATCAGCACGAGAGCTGCGATCGCAACTGCGTTGATCAGGTTGATCAGCACCTGCAGCGCAAGCGCGACGTTGGCGCGCGCCAGGCCGACAAACCAGCCGAGCAGCACGTAGTTTGCCAGCGCGAACGGCGCCGACCAGATGCGGATGGCGAAATAGGTCTCGCCTGCGCGCGTCACCTCGGCGCTGGCGCCCATCATCCGATAAACGCCGTTCGCCAGCGGCACCTGCAACGCAATCAGCGCAGCGCCGATGCCGGCCGCGCCCAGCAGCGCGCGGAACAGGGTCGCGCGTTCCTCGGCGACGTCGCCCCCTCCGAGCGCCTGCGCGGTCAGCGCCACGGTTCCCATGCGCAGGAATGCGAACAGCCAGAACAGGCAGTCGAACACGACCGACGACATCGCGACCGCGCCGAGCAGGTGCGCCTCGCCGAGCCGCCCGATCACGCCGGTCGCCACCACGCCGAGCAGCGGCGTCGTCGCGCTCGACAGCGTCATCGGGATGGCGATCGCAAGCACGCGCGCGTGCGTGACGACGTAGGGGCGCGCGGGGTCGATGGCGTTCATTGCCGATGGGTTAGCAGCGTGCAGGCCGGCGACGCCAATCGATTTACCGAATGGCAGTCACGCGAATTCCTGATGTGGAAAATTATGGCCGCGGCGAGCGGGTGAAGCGCATGATCAGCCAGACCGGGATCACCACGATGGCGCCGAGCAGGAAATAGGTCCACAGCCAGCGCACCGCGTCGAAGCCCATGTTCCAGATCGACTCGATCATGCGGCGAATGCTGCCGACGATATTGCTTGGATCGAAGCCGAGCGCGCTCAGGAT
>DATEKY010000085.1:0-4573 GCA_035277225.1 Xanthobacteraceae bacterium | reverse complement strand
CGCGCCCGGCCCCGGCCCCCCGCGCCGCACCGGACAGCGCACCCGCCGCGCCGGAAGTCGCCGTGATGGCGGCGCGCGAAGCCGCGCGCAGCGCTGCGAGCCTGCATGAGCTGCGCGACATTCTGCTGAAGTTCGAAGGCTGCGCGCTGCGCACGACCGCAAAGCAGCTGGTGTTCGCGGACGGCAATCCGCAGGCGCGGCTGATGCTCGTTGGCGAGGCGCCGGGGCGCGAAGAGGACCTCGAGGGCCTGCCGTTCGTCGGCCGTTCCGGCAAGCTGCTCGACCTGATGCTCGCGGCGATCGGCATCGATCGCGGCAGCGCCTACATCGCCAACATCATTCCGTGGCGCCCGCCCGGCAACCGCACGCCGACGCCGCAGGAGAGCCAGATCTGCCTGCCCTTCATCCAGCGCCAGATCGAGCTCGCCAATCCGGACGTGCTGGTGTGCCTCGGCGGTCCCTCGACGCAGACGCTGCTCGGCGTGAAGGAAGGCATCAAGCGCACGCGCGGCAAATGGTTCGCATTCCACACCGGCACGCGCGAGATCCGCGCGATCGCAACCTTCCATCCGGCCTATCTGCTGCGCTCGCCGCTGGAGAAGCGCTTCGCGTGGCGCGACATGCTGGCGATCAGGAAGGCGCTTGACGCGCCGTAAGGACTACACACGGAGCCATCCGCGCCCTATCTGTAGGGTGTCACGCCGCCGGGGTGCGATCCCATGGACTTCGATCCTGTCCTTCTCGCCCGCCTCCAGTTTGCGTTCACGATCTCGTTCCACATCATCTTCCCGAGCTTCACCATCGGGCTTGCCGCCTATATCGCGACATTGCTGGCGATGTGGCTGCGCTTCGGCGAGGACCGCTATCAGCTGCTCGCGCGGTTCTGGACCAAGATCTTCGCGGTGTCGTTCGGCATGGGCGTCGTGTCCGGCATCGTGCTGTCGTACCAGTTCGGCACCAACTGGAGCCGCTTCTCGATCGTCACCGGCAACGTCATCGGTCCGGCGATCGGCTACGAGGTGCTGACCGCCTTCTTCCTCGAAGCGACGTTCCTCGGCGTGCTGCTGTTCGGCTGGAACAGGGTGCCGCCCTGGCTCTCGGCGCTCTCGGCTGCGATCGTCGCGGTCGGCACCGCGATATCGGCGTTCTGGATCCTCTCCGCCAACTCCTGGATGCAGACGCCGGCCGGCCATGAGGTGCGCGACGGCATCGCCTATCCGGTCGACTGGCTCGCGATCATCTTCAATCCGAGCTTCCCGTATCGCCTCGCGCACATGCTTACCGCGGCGTATCTGACGACCGCATTCGTGGTGCTTGCGGTTGGCGCACGCTACCTCGTCGCCGGCCGCCACGAAGCGGACGGGCGCACGATGGTGCGCATGGCGATCGGCATGATCGCGGTGCTGGCGCCGCTGCAGCTCTTTCTCGGCGACCAGCACGGGCTGAACACGCTCAAGCATCAGCCGATCAAGGTCGCCGCGATGGAGGCGCACTGGGACGGTTCGAAGCCGGGCGACTTCCACATCTTCGCCTGGCCCGACGAGAAGAACGAGACCAACCGGTTTGCGATCTCGATCCCGCGCGGTTCCTCGCTGATCCTCACCCATGATCCGAACGGCCTGTTCCCTGGCCTGAAGAGCGTGCCGCCGAGCGAGCGCCCGCCGATCATCCCGGTGTTCTTCGCATTCCGCATCATGGTCGGGATCGGGATGTTGATGATCGCGATCGGGCTGTTCGGCGCATACCTCTGGTGGCGCGGAAGGCTCGTGACCACGCGCTGGTACCTGCAGATCGTGCAGCACGGCTGGTGGCTCGGCTTCGTCGCGGTGCTGTGCGGCTGGATCACCACCGAGGTCGGACGCCAGCCGTGGGTCGCGTACGGCATCCTGCGCACCGCGGACGCGATCTCGCCGGTCACCGCTGCGAGCGTGCTCACGACGCTGGTGCTGTTCGTGATCGTCTACGGCATCGTGTTCAGCATGGGTCTTTATTACATCAACCGCCTGATCGTGCGTGGTCCGCAAGGGTCCGCGGTCGAAGCGCCCGAGCATATCGGCAGCCCGCTGTCGTCCGCCGAGGGCGCCGGGCGCGAAGCGATCCGGGGAGGCTGAGATGGAATGGTATCTCCCCGTCATCTGGGCCGCCCTGATCGGCGCCGCGGTTGCGCTCTACGTCATCCTCGACGGCTTCGATCTCGGCATCGGCATCCTGTTCCCCTTCGCCAAGGAGGACAAGGAACAGGACCAGATGATCAACTCGATCGCGCCGTTCTGGGACGGCAACGAGACCTGGCTCGTGCTCGGCGGCGGCGGATTGTGGGTCGCGTTCCCGCGCGCCTATGCGGTCGTCATGCCGGCGCTCTATCTGCCGGTGATCGTGATGCTGCTTGCGCTGGTGTTCCGCGGCGTCGCGTTCGAATTCCGCACCGTCGCGAACACGAGCAAGAAATACTGGACCTTCGCGTTCACGGCGGGCTCGACGCTCGCGGCCTTCTGCCAGGGGCTGATCCTCGGCGGGCTCATTCAAGGCATCAAGGTCGAGAACGGCCAGTTCGCCGGCGGCACTTTCGATTTCCTGACGCCGTTCGCGCTGCTGTGCGGGCTCGGCGTCGTCACCGGTTACGCGCTGCTCGGCGCCTGCTGGCTGGTGATGAAGACCGAAGGTCCGGTGGCGGAGCGCGCCCGCGCGCATGCCAAGCTGCTGCTGCTCGGCGTGCTCGGATTCATGGGCGTCGTGAGCCTGTGGACGCCGCTGCAATTCCCGCGCATCGCGGAGCGCTGGTTCTCACTGCCGAATATCCTCTACCTGTGGCCGGTGCCCGTCATCACCGCCCTCACCGCGTTCATGGCATGGCGCTGGCTCGAACAGGGCCGCGAAATTCCGCCGTTCCTCGCCGCGATCGTGCTGTTCATGCTCGGCTATGCGGGGCTGGCGATATCGGTCTCGCCCTACCTGGTGCCGCACTCGATCACGATCTGGGATGCCGCCGCCGCGCCGGCGAGCCAGATCTTCATGCTGCTGGGCACGCTGCCGCTGTTGCCGATCATCCTGATCTATACGGGGTTCGTTTATTACCTCTTCCGCGGCAAGCTGAAGGAGGGCGAAGGGTATCACTGAGGATACAATTGATTCTGCTTCGGAATCTCGAATTTGGGTTCGTTCTGCCAAACCGAACCCTTAGTTGTTATCAGCACGATATTAAATATAAGTTGTCTGGCGGATATCTTAACGCGGCCGGATCATCGCCCAGCCGATGCGCAACAGTTGCAGCCGCCCCTGCACCGAGCGCTCGAATGTTCGCGGCACTTCCACGGCCAGATCGGGGAAGCGCGCCTTCAGCGCCGGCGGCGGCGTGCCGGCCGTGTCGGTCGCCATCCAGGTGACGATGGCGCCTTTCTCGCGGACCGCCTCGTCGCTGAGCCACGGCGCGAGCGCCGGATCGCCGTCGACATAGAGGCTCGGCCGGTCCGCCGACGCGAAGGCGACGAGCCCGGCGGTGCGCACGTCGCCGATCACGATCGCGAGCGGCTTGCCGGTGCGGCGGCGGAACGTGTCGGTGAAGAACTGCCCCATCGCGTTCGCGGGCTTGCTCACCTCGAGGTCGACCGCGGCGGCCCAGGGCAGCGTCACGGTCGCGGCGACGATCACGGCGGGCGGCACCACGAGCAGGCCGAGCCACACCAGCGCGCCAGTGCGCTGGCGGTAGAGGCGGATGAGATCGCCCGCGGCGACGATCACGGCAAGCCCGGAGAAGATGACAATCGGCGCCGCGCCGCCGACCGGGGCGGGACGGCCGAGCAGCACGGCGAGCAGGGTCGCGACGAAGGCCGGCGCGAGCGCGAAGAAGTACACGAACCACCTCGCGAACGGATCGATCGGCACCCGCTCGACCGCCGGCGCGCTGGCGCGCGAGCCTGCCAGCATGCCGCCCGCGACGGCCGCCAGCACGACCAGGCCGGCATGGCTGAACACGAGCAGCAGCAACAGGTTGGCCCACGACGTCAAACGCTTTTCGCCGATCATCAAGGCGGGGATCGCCTTGATGGCGGGCAGCGGGTCGAAGCCGACGCGCTCCAGCCAGATCATGTGCGGGACGTTCACCAGCACGACGATGAGCAGCGCGGCGAGCGGACCGATGCCGAGGAGCCGGCTGCGTCCGCGCGCGGTCGCCAGCATGAACAGCGTGATCAGGCCCAGCAGGATGAGCCCCGCATAGGTCGTGAGGATCAACAGCCCGAGCGCCGCGCCGAACATCGCCCAGTCGAGCCGCCGGTTGTCGGCGAGCGCGCGGTAGCAGAACAACAGCGCCGTCGCGGTCAGCGGCGTCGCCAGCACGGTCGGTCCGAACTCGAGCGTCGGCACCGTGAACACGCTGATGCCGGCCATCAGCAGGATCGCCATCGCGGCGTGCGCGGCGCCGAGCATGCGGCGACCGAGCGCGAACACCGCCCAGTAGGTCGCGACCACGCAGGCCTGCGAGAGCAGGTAGACGCCGACGATGCTTCGTCCGGCGAGCTCGAACGCCAGGTTGGCGGCAAAGGGGGCGAGCGGCGGCCCGTAGGGCGAGCCGAGC
>DATEKY010000084.1:0-6355 GCA_035277225.1 Xanthobacteraceae bacterium | reverse complement strand
CCGATGTGCACCTTGCCGCGGAACACGTGGCGCGCCATCGTGCCGCCGATCAGCGCGGCCGCGATGTTGTCGAGGAAGCTCGAGATAACCGCGACGATGACCAGCAGCACGAAGGCGCCCTTCCAGTCGTCGGGCAGGAAGGCCGGCATCTCGTCCGGGATGCGGCTCTTCTCGAAATGGCGCGAGAGGAGCGCGAAGCCCATCAGCAGCAGAAACAGATTCGCGAGGATCACCCACTCGTGCTGCATGTGAAGGCCGAGGCCCGCGAGGCCGGCGCCGGATTTGAAGCCGGTGAAGGCGAGCTTGTAGACCACGATGGAGGCGAGCCCGGTGAGCGCGACGCCAAGCGTGTGATGGTGCAGCAGCGCGACGCCGAGCAGGGTCAGCGCGAACAAAATGAAGTCGACCGGAATGCCGAACAGGTCCACGCGATTCCCCCACCGAAGCTCCGCAAGCTAGCGGAGCAGGTGCGGGCCTGCTAGCGCGGCTTTTCGGCGCGCGCCCGGCTCAGCGCCTGCGCCTCGTTGACCTGCGCGGCGGTCATCTGCTTCGCGAGCGCATCACGCAGCCTGGCGGCGTCGGGAAGGCCACTGAGATTGATCCACATATAGCCGAGCACGTAGTCCTGCGGCACGCCCCAGCCTTTCAGATAGAGCATGCCGAGATTCGCCATTGCGGCGGAGTGGCCCTGCTCCGCCGCCGCTGCATAAAGGCGCGCGGCGGCAGGCAGGTCACGCTCGGCCGCGGGGCCAGCGCTAAGCCGATACGCACGCGCGAACGGCGTGTCCGGCTGCGCCTGCGGATCGGCGAAGAAGCCGACTTGGTCGAGCACCGCGTCGGTCGCGTCCGCATCCTGCCGCCCGCCGAGCCGATAGAGGCGGCGCGCTTCGATCTCGTCCTGCTTCACGCCGAAGCCGTTTTCGTACATCACGCCCAGGTTGGTGATCGCCTTGGCGAAGCCCTGGGCGGCGGCCTTGCGATACCAGTCGACCGCGAGCGGATAGTTTTGTGCGACACCCTCGCCGCGGGTGTACATCAGGCCGAGATTGTTCTGCGCCCGCGCGTTGCCCTTGCGTGCCGCGCGGCCGTAAAGCTCGAAAGCCTTGGCCAGATCCTGCGGCACACCCGCGCCCTGCTGATAAAGGAAGCCGAGGCTCGCCTCGGCATCGGCGAAGCCTTGCCCAGCCGCCTTGCCGTACCACTCGGCGGCGAGCCTCGCGCTTTTCTCGACGCCGAGCCCGTTGTCGTACATCACGGCGAGATCGAACTGGTGCTCGGGCGCGCCCTGCTCGGCGGCGCGACGGTACCACGTCACGGCCTGCGCATAATCCTGCGTGACGCCAAGTCCGCCGGCGTAGAGCAGTCCGAGCGCGTTCTGCGCGATGGCGTTGCCCCGCGCCGCAGCGGCGTGAAACAACCGCGCCGCGGCGGCGTAATCGACCGGCACGCCCTGCCCGCGCAAGTAGGCCGCGCCGAGCGTTGCCTGCTCGGATGCGTCGCCGCGCTCGCGCGCTGCGCGGACGTCATCACCCTGAGCGCCCGCCACCGAGACGACGAGCGTCGCGACGAACGCCAGCGCGATCAGCCTACTTGGGCGGCGCACGGTTCTTCTGCGTCCATTCGCGCGCCAGCCGTTGCGCCTCGGCGACCTGCTCCGCCGTCATCAGCTTGGCGAACACGTCGCGCGACTTCGCCGCCTCGGCGTCGCCGCCGGCGGCGGCGAGATTGACCCACTTGTGCGCCTGCACGTAATCCTGCGTGACGCCCTCGCCCTTGGCGTAGCGCAGACCGAGCTGCATCTGCGCGAAGGCGTCGCCCTTGTCGGCCGCGGTCTCGTACAGCTGCACCGCCCTGGCCCCGTCGGCCGCGACGCCCTTGCCGTTGGCATAGAGATTGGCGAGCCGGCCGAGCGCGGCGGGCACGCTTTCGGCCGCCGCGCGCTCGAGCCACGCGACGGCATTCGTGTCGCCGCCCAACGCCGCCGCGTGGATCCACACCGCCGCCTCGGCGCGATCGCCGACCGCCGTGCTGTTGCGCACCAGCAGCGAACCGAGCCGCGCCTGCGCGCCGGCATCACCCGCGCTCGCTGCCTTGCGATACCACTTGGCGGCTTCGAGCTCGTCGCGCGGCACGCCGCGCCCGGTCTCGTAGAACAGCGCGAGGGCCGCTTGCGCGCGCGGGAGGCCGTGATCCGAGGCGCGGCGATACCATAGTGCCGCCTGCCCGTCGTCCTGCGGCACGCCGGTGCCGCTCGCATACATGAAACCGAGATTGCTTTGCGCGGGCGCGTCGCCCGCTTCTGCCGCCTTGCGCATCCAGTTCGCAGCGGCTTCCGGATCGCGCGCCGCGCCCTGGCCTTGCAGATACATCGCGCCGAGAATCCGCTGCGCCAGCGGAGCGCCGCCCTCTGCTGCCGCGCGATAAAGCTCCAGCGCCTTCGCATCGTCCTTCGGCACGCCTGCACCCTTGCTATAGCTCTCGGCGAGCGACATCTGCGCGGCGACATGCTTGTTGCCGGCCGCGCGCGTCAGCCATTTCAGCGCCTTCTCGTTGTCCTTCGCGACGCCCGCCCCGCGCGCATGCAACAGCCCGAGATCGAACTGCGCCTCGGCGACGTTCTGCTCGGCGGCTGCTTCGAGCCAGGTCAGCGCCGCGTTCATGTCCTGCGCGACGCCGGCGCCGCTGGCGTAGAGCCGCCCGATCAGGAGCTGCGCCTGCGCGTTGCCTTTCGCCGCCGCCTTCAACAGCGACTTCGCGGCTTCGGCCGGATTGCGCTCGACCCCGAAGCCCTCGAGCTGGAAGCGCCCGTAGAGATATTGCGCGGCAGTCTCGCCCTGCGCCGCCGCCTTGCCGATCCATTCGGCGGCGCGCGCCGGATCGCGCGCCGTGCCGCGGCCCTCCGCAATCATGATGCCGAGGCGATGCTGCGCGTGCGCGCTGCCGCCTCCGGCCAACGTCTGCAGGATCGAGACCGCGGCGGCGAAATCGTTCGCCCGGTACGCGGCCTCGGCATCCTGCATCGTTTTCAGCGGCTCCTGCGCAAGCGCAGGTGCACCGGCGAGCAGCAGCAACAACGGTACGCAACGCAGCAACATCACTGAACCTTCTCACGCTCGATGCGGTAGCGCGCCCCGGCCGGCAGATCGGTCAGCACGGTCTTCGTACCGTCGCTCCAGGTGACCGTCACGCTGTCAATCTTCTCGGCGCTGCCCAGGCCGAAATGCACGACCGGCGCGTCGAACGACATGTAGCCGCCGCCGAGCTGCAATTCGCGCGTCTGCTTCGCGCCGCCGGCCGCGATCTCGACCTTGTTGCCGATGCCGAAGCGGTTGGCGATGTGGTCGGTGAACTCGAACGCGATCGCGTTGCCGGTCTGCGAACTGTTGATGAACACGATCGCGGGCCCGTTCACCGGCGCGGTGATGAAGTCGATGTCGCCGTCATTGTCGATGTCGACCGCGACGGCGGCGGGCGTGATCAGATAATCCTCGAAGCCGAACTCGACTGTCTTCTCGTCGAACTTTCCCTTGCCGGTGTTGCGGTAGAAGATCTTCGAAGGCGTCACTTCGTTCGGCACCCAGGTGCCGTTGACGATCAGCATGTCCTGGAAGCCGTCATTGTCGACGTCGACGACCTTGACGTCCCAGCTCCATCCGCCGACCTCAAGCCCCTGCTCCACCGCCGCCTCGCCATAGGTGCCGTCGCCTTTCGGCACCAGCAGCACGTTACGGCGCAGGATCTGCGGGATCGTCTCGGCCATCTGCGCTTCGGTCGGCTCGTGCACCGGGCGGAAGTGGATTTCGCACAGCTGCTGCGCGCGAAGCTGGTCGACCGGAATGAGCTTGCAGATCGACGGATCGCGGTTCTGGATCGCGAGATCCTTCACCAGCATCGCCTTGCATTCGGCCTGATAGCGCCCCTCCATCGCGGCGCAGCGGCGCGCATAGCCGGGATCGAAGCTGTGGCCCGACTTGTACCAGGACTTGATGTCGATGTTCTTCTGGCACAGCACGCGATCGGCGTCGCGCTCGATCCCCGAACAATACTGATCGAACGAGCGCAGCCGCAGCTTCTTCGACACGCCGGACGAGCGCCCCGCGATCTGCGCGACGTAAATCTCCGGCTTGCCGCTGTTGTGCAGGTCCGCGACCTTGATCGCCATCGTGGTCGTGGTGGTCATCGGGATGACGCCGTCCTTGCGCTTGATCTCGCGGAAGCCCCCCTCGCCGTCACCGATGTAGAAGATGTCGGGGATCTCGAAGTCGTTGCCGACGAGGAGGTCGAGCTTGCCGTCCATGTTGAAGTCGCTGAACAGGATCGACAACGTCTCGCCCGGCAGGCCGGGCAGCTCGGCGAACTTCTCGCCGGTGAGCTTGCCGCGGTCGTTGAAGATCACGCGGCTGCGCGCCTCCTCGCCCGGAATGCGGCGGTACCAGCCGGCCGCCCAGTTGCCGATCGCAGCATCGAGGTAGCCGTCGCCGTTGATGTCGCCGAAGGAGAGCGCCGAAGACAGCACAGCGTCGTCGCGGTTCTTCACCGGCGTCATGTTGGCGACGTCGAACACGCCGCCGACATTGCGGATCAGCCAGTTGCCCTGGCGAAACGTGGCGATGAAAAGGTCTGGCCAACCGTCATTGTCGATGTCGACCAGCGCGGCGTTGAACACCGGCATGTCCTTGACGCGCCCGATCGGCATCTCGACCGGCTTGAACTTGCCCGCGCCGTCGCCGGCGAAGAAATAAAGCCCCTTCTCGGTCGAGGCGTAGACGATGTCGAGGTTGCCATCGCGGTTGAAATCGCCGGCCGCGATCGAGCGTCCGTCCCAGAACGGCGGCCACATGTCGGCGAAGGAAAATTCGAGCGGCCGGTCGATGCCGATGCGCCAGGCCTCGACCCGGGTGAAGGGCTTGGCGCCTGCAGGCGAGCGCGGCGCGAACGGCTGGCGGTGCACCGAGATCAGGTGATCCTTCTCGCGCTGCACCCGGAACGCGTCCGCACGGGCGGCGTGCGCAGATGAGACGCCGAACAGGTTGAAGCCAGTCAGGATCTCGATCGCGCGCTTCGACTGCCATTTGTGCCAGGCGTCGGCGCCGAATCCGGCCGCCATCCCGAGCGCGACGATCAGCGCGCCCATCAGCACCGCGGCACGCAGCGAGATCGCGCCCGCGACGATGAAGAACGAATAGACGCTGAAGATGCCGAGCGTGAACACCAGCGCCATGACGTAACCGGGAGCAAGCCCGCCGTTGAGCAATGCACCCGCGACCGCGACGTCGAAGCCGATCGGCACCGGCAGGAACGTGCCGACCAGCGACGTCATGAACAATGCGAAGAAGCCGAGCGGCACATTGCGCAGCAGGTCGTTCGGCAGCAGCGCCGCGACGACGCTGCCGAGAAAGCCGGCGAGCAGCATCAGCGGCACTGTGGTCCAGACGATGAACCAGAGGCTCTTCGCGAAGTCGATGATGAAGCGGAACACCGCCTGCACCGGATTTTCATTCGTGGGCGGCGCGGCCGGATCGGGCAGGCTGCACTGGATGCGGTCGGCAGCGGCGAGCTGCAATTCCTTCGCGGGCAGGAATCGGCACAGGATCGGCACCGCGAGCAATATGACGAACAGGCTGAGCGCGATCTTGGCGACCGCCATGTAGAACGGCAGCATGCTGAACAGCATGGTCAGCACGACGACGTTCAAGGTCGGCGACGCCACCATTGCAGACAGCGTGGATTCCGCGCGCGCCCCGCCGCTGTACATCCCCTTGGCGATCGGCGCCGCACAGTTGACGCAGACGCCGAGCGGCGCCCCCATCGCCATGCCGAGCGCCGAATTGGCAAAGCCGTTGCGGAACGAGATGCGGCGCAGGTAGCCGAGCAGCGTCAGGAACGCGGCGCCGAACAGCACGCCGAAGATCATGCCGCGCTCGTTGGTCTTGATCCAGTTGAGCGTTGAGATGCCGATCTTCTTCCACAGCGGATACTCGGGCAGCACCGGGATCAGCGCCTCGAACGAGAGCGAATCCTCGAGTTGCATCGCGCCGCTCATCATCGCCTTCTCGTTCAGCGACGGGTAGCGCGACTGGGTCCAGAACTGGAACGCGAGCGCGGCAACGAGCAGCAGCGCGAGCACGAAGCGCTTGCCGAATGGCCGGATGACAAAGCCGTCCATGGTACCCCCGTTCGCGCCGACCGTGCCGGCCACCCTCTCCCCGCTCTTGCGGGGAGAGGGTGGCGAGGCGCGTAGCGTCGAGCCGGGTGAGGGGCATCCACGATTATTTCGATGGCCCCTCACCAGCCTCGCTTCGCTCGGCACCCTCTCCCCGCTTCGCGGGGAGAGGGAAAGGACATTAACATTTCA
>DATEKY010000083.1:0-4363 GCA_035277225.1 Xanthobacteraceae bacterium | reverse complement strand
GCGCCGCCTGGCAGCGAGCCGCGCGTTTGAGAGAGCGCGCTGCCCGGATAGCTGATGCCGATCTGCGAGAGGGTGCGGAACGCGCGCTTGCGCACGCGCTCGAACGTCATCGCAAGTGCCGCAATGCGGAAGATGATCTTGGTGCGCAGCATCCGCGCAAGCCAGGTATCGGCGACGACGAGCTGGAACGCGCTGTCGGTCGTCCGTAGCAGCTCCTGCGCCACCGGCATGCGTTCCTGCGCGTAGGTATCAAGCAGCGCCGCATCGGCCCGGCCTGCGACGACCAGCGCCAGCTTCCAGGCCAGATTGTAGGCGTCCTGCAGCCCGGTATTCATGCCTTGCCCGCCCATCGGGCTGTGCACGTGGGCGGCGTCGCCGAGCACGAAGCAGCGGCGGTCGCGGAATTTCTCCGCGGCCCGATGATAGATCCGATAGGTCGAGAACCAGAGGCACGACTTGAAATCGAGCGACGTGCCGGCCTGCTCCCGGATCGACGGCACCACCTGGTCGAACGTCACGTCGTCTTTGGCCCGCAGCTCCGGCGGCAGGATTCCGATGACGCGCCAGCGGTCCTTGCCGCGCATCGGGAAGAACAGATGAAAGCCGTCTTGGCTCAGATAGACGTTGAGTTCGTCCGGCCGCATCGAGCCGACGGCTTCCGTATCGGCGACGAAGAACGTGTGCTCGTATGGAGCGCCCGGAAACCCGATTCCGTTCTTCTCGCGCACCGCGCTGCGCGAGCCGTCGCAGCCTGCGACCCACGCGGCGCTGAGCTTGCGCTGGCTGCCATCCGGCTGCCGCAGCACGACATCCACGCGGTCAGCCTGCTGGTCCAACGCAACGAGCTCGGTATTCCACTGCACGCTGGCGCCAAGGTCATTGAGCCTGGCGCCCAGGATACGTTCGTTCTCGTCCTGACCGAGCATCAGGACGAACGGGAAGGGGCTCTTCCCCTGGCCGATATCACCTATCGGGATGTTCGCTCGCCACCGCCCGCCGGCCCACATGTTGGCGCCGGTGCCGATCGCGCCGCGCGCCACCGCCTCATCGGCAATGCCGAGCTTGGCGTAGATTTCGAGCGTGCGGGCATGCACCGCCATCGCGCGGGTCTGCTGCGCCGGCCCGGAGTGGCGGTCGATGATCTCGAAGGCGATGCCGCGCCGCGCCAGCTGATTTGCCAGCATCAGCCCGGTCGGGCCCGCGCCAACGATGAGAACGTCGGTGTCCATGATGTCCCCCGCCGCCAACTGTGGATTGATGCCGCGTCGGGCGGCGCTTGGAAAGCCCGCTATCCGGGATTTGACTTTGCCGAAGCCCGCACGCATCAAATGGCCTCATGCAAAACCTGCGCATCGACGCCGAGCGGCTCTGGGGCGAACTGATGGAGACGGCCGCCATTGGCGGCACGCCGAAGGGCGGCATCTGCCGCCTCACGCTGACCGATCTCGACCGTCAGGTGCGCGAGTGGTTCAAGGCGCGCTGCGAGGCGCTCGGCTGCACCGTGACGGTGGACGACATGGGCGCGATGTTCGCGCGCCGTCCCGGCCAGCGGAACGACATCCCGCCAATCGCAATGGGAAGCCACCTCGACACCCAGCCGACCGGCGGCAAGTTCGATGGCGTGCTCGGGGTGCTCGGCGCGCTCGAGGCGCTGCGCACCCTGGTGCAGGCCGGCTACGAGACCTACGCGCCGATCGAGGTGATCAACTGGACCAACGAGGAGGGCTCGCGCTTTGCGCCCGCCATGGTGGCGTCCGGCGTGTTCGCCGGCGCCTTCACGCGCGACTGGGCGGTGGCGCGCCAGGATCGCGAGGGCGTCACCTTCGGCACGGCGCTCGATGCCATAGGCTACAAAGGCCAGGAGTCGTGCGGACAACATCCGCTCTCGGCGTTCTTCGAGTTGCACATCGAGCAGGGGCCGATCCTCGAAGCCGAAGAAAAGGAAGTCGGCATCGTCACCGGCGTGCAGGGCATGCGCTGGTACGAGGTCACGGTGACCGGCGAGTCGGCGCACACCGGCGCGACGCCGATGCGGTTGCGCAAGAACGCGCTGCTCGGCGCGGCGCGCCTGGTCGAGCGCATCAATGCGATCGCGGAACAACACAAGCCGGATGCGCTCGGCGCGGTCGGCCTGATGGAAGTGCGCCCCAACTCGCGCAACGTCGTGCCGGGCGAGGTGTTCTTCTGCGTCGACCTGCGCCATCCCGACGCCGCCGTACTCGACCAGCTCGAAGCCGCCTACAACGCGTCACTGAAAGAAATCTGCGATCCACTGGGCCTGAGCGTGTCATCGACCCGCATCTGGGATCAGCCGCCGGTGCGCTTCGATGCCGGCTGTGTTGCCTCGGTCCGGCGCGGCGTGGAACTGTCCGGCTTCACCGCGCGCGAGATCGTGTCGGGGGCAGGCCATGACGCGGCCTATATTTCCCGCGTCGCGCCGACCGCGATGATTTTCGTGCCCTGTCGCGGCGGCGTCAGCCACAACGAGGCCGAGTTCTCGTCCAAGGAACAATGTGCGGCGGGCGCGCAAGTTTTGTTGCAGGCTGTGCTCGATTATGATCGGGCGCTCGCGGAGCGCCGTCAGGGAAAGCGCTAGCGCACTAACATTCTACGCCCACGCGGGGTTTAACGCATTTGTGTTGACACCCCGGGCTTGTGTTTTGGCCCACGCATCCGTCACATTGCCGCAATTCCTCACGCGGATTCCCGATGGTTCGACCACTCGCCGTTCGCCGACACAACGAGATCGTGCAACGCCTGCGCGCGGCCGGTTCGGTCAGCGTCGGCGAGCTCGCCAACACGTTCGGCGTCTCGCACGAGACGATCCGCCGCGATCTCAAGCTGCTCGCCGATCAGGGGCACCTCGACGTGGTGCACGGCGGCGCGGCGCGGCGCGGCATGATGGAGCCCTCGATCTCGCAGCGCGAGGGCGAGAACGCGGACGGGAAGGGGAAGATCGCCCGCACCGCCGCCGGCATGGTGCAGGAAGGCCAGTCCGTCCTGATCGACTCGGGCACGACGACCGAAGCGCTGACCTACGAACTGGTCGGGCGGCCGGGGCTCACCGTGTTCACCAACTCGCTCAATCATGCGCTGACGTTGTGCCGGATTTCGGGCAACCGGGTCGTCATGCTCGGCGGCGAGATCGACAACAACGATGAGGCGACCTTCGGCACCGGTACCGCGACCGGCATCGACAGCGTGCGCGCCGATATCGCGTTCATCGGCGTCGGCGGGTTCGCCGAGGATGGTGCCATGACCGACTACTCGGTCATCGCGGCCGAAACGCGCGGAAAGATGATCGCGGCCGGCCGCGCCTACCTGCTCGCGGACCACACAAAGTTTGCCCGCCGCACCCCGTTCCGCGTGCCCGGCATGGACAAGATTTTGGGCGTGATCGTCGACCGGCAGCCTGATGCCGCCTTGTCAAAAGCGTGGGAAACGCTCGGCTGGCAGGTCGTCATCGCGAAATAAAAATTGGTATTTTGTGATATTTTGTTGTCATACTGCCTAGGCTTGAGCGAGAGCCTGTTCTGATGATTCAGCCGAATTTCCCCTCGACCGCACGCGCCGTCATTATCGGCGGCGGCGTGATCGGGTGCTCGGTCGCCTACCACCTCGCGAAGCTGGGCTGGCGCGACGTCGTGCTGCTGGAGCAGGGACGGCTGACCTGCGGCACGACCTGGCATGCCGCCGGCCTGGTCGGGCAATTGCGTGCGCATCAGAACATGACCCGGCTCGTCCAGTATTCGGCCGAGCTCTATCAAAAGCTCGAGGCCGAGACCGGGCAGGCGACCGGGTGGAAGCAATGCGGCTCGGTGCTGGTCGCGCGCACGGCCGAGCGCGTGACTCTGTTCAAGCGCATCCACGCGGCAGCGCGCGCGCAAGGGGTCGCCTGCGAGCTGATCTCGCCGCGCGAGGCCGGCGAAAAATATCCGGTGATGCGCACCGACGATCTGCTCGGCGCGCTGTGGCTGCCGGACGACGCCAAGGTCAATCCGGCCGACGTGACCCAGGCGCTGGCGCGCGGGGCGCGCCAGAACGGCGCGCGCATCATCGAGCAGACCCGCGTCACCGCGATCCATCGCAAGGACGGCGTCGCGACCGGGGTTGCCACCGCGCGCGGCGACATCGCGGCGGAGATCGTCATCAACTGTGCCGGCCAATGGGCCAGGCAGGTCGGGCGCTTGTGCGGCGTCTCCGTGCCGCTGCATTCGGCCGAGCACATGTACGTCGTCACCGGCCGGATCGACGGCGTGCATCCCAACCTGCCGGTGCTGCGCGATCCGGACGGCTACATCTACGTGAAGGAGGAAGTCGGCGGCCTGCTGATGGGCGGGTTCGAGCCGGTCGCCAAGCCTTG
>DATEKY010000082.1:0-2225 GCA_035277225.1 Xanthobacteraceae bacterium | reverse complement strand
CACGTCTTCCAGCCGATGCAGGTTGGTCTCGGCCGCCTTCAGCCGCAGCTCGGCCTCGTGGCGGCGCGCATGCAGTCCGGCGACGCCGGCGGCTTCTTCCAGCACGCGGCGGCGCTGCTCGGGCTTGGCCTGGATGATCTCACCGATACGGCCCTGATGCACCAGCGCGGGCGAGCGCGCGCCGGTCGAGGCGTCGGCGAACAGCAGCTGCACGTCGCGCGCGCGCACCTCGCGGCTGTTGAGCCGGTAGAGCGATCCCTTCTCGCGCTCGATGCGGCGCGAGACTTCCAGCGTTTCGTGCTCGTTGAACTGCGCCGGCGCCGAGCGGTCGGTGTTGTCGAGAAACAGCGTCACCTCGGCGTTGTTGCGCGCCGGGCGATTGTTGGTGCCGTTGAAGATGACGTCGTCCATGCCGGCGGCGCGCAGCGACTTGTGCGAGGTCTCGCCCATCACCCAGCGCAGCGCTTCGACCAGGTTCGACTTGCCGCAGCCGTTCGGCCCGACCACGCCGGTCAGGCCCTGCTCGATCTGGAAGTCGGTCGGCTCGACGAAGGACTTGAAGCCGAGCAGCCGTAACTTATTGAGTTTCATCGAATTTCCGTCACGCGCCTGACCCGGGCGCACCGTGCGCCCGGTAAGGCCCCGCATCGCCCGGTGAGGCGAATCGGCACCCCGTGAATCGCGCCGGAGAATGAATCGGGGCGGGCCGCCCCGCAACAGGGGAATACCGGCCGCCGCCGCGTTGTCCCGTATGGAATCCTGTGGAGAGTTTCAGCTCTTCGGCAGCAGCGGCACGATCAGCTTGTCGAGATCCTCGATCGAGGCGCCGCCCTTCTGCAGCTTGCCGTTCACGAACAGCGTCGGCGTCGACTCCACCTTGTACTCTTTGCTGGCGCGCTCGCGCACCGCCATGATGTTGTTGTAGAGCGTCTGGTCTTTCAGGCACTCGTCGAACGCCTTCTCGGTCATGCCGGCCTGCTTGCCGATCTGCTGCAGGATCGGAACCGGGTTGGTGCGCGAGGTCGCCCATTTGTCCTGGCTCGCGAACAGCACATCGATCAGCGCCATCGCCTTGCCGCTGTCGTCCTTGCCGGCGCAGCGCGCCATCATCGAGGCCGCGACCGCGAGCTCGTCGAGCGGGAATTCGCGGAAGATGAAGCGCACCTTGCCGGTGTCGATGTATTTGGTCTTGAGCGCCTGATAGGTCGTCTTGTGGAAGTTGGCGCAATGCGGGCAGGTCATCGAGGCGTATTCGATGATGGTTACCGGCGCGTCCGCCTTGCCCTGGACGAGTTCAGGGAGGGCGCCGGGGCGCATCAGTTCCTCGACGGTCTGCGCCAGCGCCAGCGGCGCCGAGGCGAGGAACGAGGCAGCCGCCACGAGGGCGCCGGTGGAGACGACGAATTCACGGCGGGTGATGCGCAAGGGAGTTCCCCTGAAATTGGGCCAAAACCGAAGGTTCGGTACCCTGATCGGCCAATTATGGCAATGTGGCGATGGGCTGGTAGCGGAAGGTGGTCACGTTCGCTTGACCGCGGCGCCGAGACGGGCGAGGGCGCCGCGCAGGTCATCGTCCGCGATGTCGGCCATGCCGGCCGCGAGCCGGGCGACCACGGCCGGGTCGGGCGCCTTCGACGGCGCTTTGGCGCTGCGCCGGGCCAGCGGCGCCTGGCGGATCTGGATGCGGCCGACCGCGCGCCAGCCGAAGAAGCGGTTCACCTTCTCGATGATCACGCCCGAGAGGTGCTGGATTTCGAGTGCCACCGGCCCTTCGACGCGCAGCACCAGGGTCGCGGGTTCCGGGTCGTCCTCGTGCACCCGGCGCGGCCAGATCATCCGCATCGGCTCGGCGTGGTCGGCGATCTACGCCCCGACGATGTCGGGCCAATGCGTGATGATCCCGGTCGAGGCGAAGCCCTGCTTGGCGAGCAGGTCGGCAATGGTCTTGCCGAGAAGCTGGCTCAACGGCTTCGCGCTGAAGGACTTGGCATACGAGCGCGTGGGCTTGTTCACGGCGGCGGGCTCTGTCAATCGAGTGAGACATGAGCCTAGCAAGCAAGCGCAAGCGGCGGAATACGCCGTCTGTCAAAGACGACAAACGTGCGGCTCTTGCGCCCCCTCCCCCCTTGTGGGGGAGGTCGCCGAGCGAAGCGAGGCGGGAGGGGGACTTGGCCGAGAGCGACGAGCGAGCCGCCCCCCTCCCTAACCCTCCCCCACAAGGGGGG
>DATEKY010000081.1:0-7232 GCA_035277225.1 Xanthobacteraceae bacterium | reverse complement strand
ATGCTCAACATGAAGAAGGACATGGGCGGCGCGGCGACCGCGCTTGCGCTGGCCTCGATGATCATGGCGCGCGGGCTCAAGGTGCGGCTGCGCGTGCTGATCCCGGCGGTCGAGAACGCGATTTCGGGCGACGCCTTCCGCCCGCTCGACGTCTACAAGTCGCGCAAGGGCATCACGGTCGAGATCGGCAACACCGATGCCGAGGGGCGCCTCGTGCTCGCCGATGCGCTCGCGCTCGCCGACGAGGAGGCTCCCGAACTGATCGCCGACATGGCGACGCTGACCGGCGCTGCACGCGTCGCGCTCGGACCCGAACTGCCGCCGCTGTTCACCCACGACGACACGCTCGCCGCGGACCTGGCGCGTCACGCCGACGCGGAGCGCGATCCGCTCTGGCGGCTCCCGCTGTGGCGGCCCTACGAGTCGATGCTCGAGTCGAAGGTGGCCGACACCAACAATGTCGGCGGCGGACAGGCCGGCGCCATCACGGCCGCGCTGTTCCTTGCCCGCTTCGTGACCGCCGCCAAGGCGTGGGCGCATTTCGACATCTATGCCTGGACGCCGAGCGCCAAGCCCGCACGCCCGGACGGCGGCGAATGCCAGGTCGCGCGCGCGCTCTATGCGCTGCTCAAGGAGCGGTATTCCTCGACCTCTTGAAGCGCGCGGAAAAAAAATCGCAAAACAACCCCATGCAAAGAACAAATTCCGGCATGGGAGGTCGCGCTTGCTGACCCGCCTGCGTTCTGAAACAATTCGGCTCCGAAACGATCAGGACATCGTCTCGTGGCGATCGAGCTGCGGCCCTCGCAGGCCCTGAAGCTGCTGCAGGACTTTTCATTCGCGCTCGTCACCGACGGCGAGCCGGACCTCTCGGCGCGCCAGCTCTCGATCCTGCTCACGATTTATTTGCAGCCGCCGCCGCACACTGTGCGCGGCCTTGCCGCCAAGCTGAAAGTGACCAAGCCGGTGATCACGCGCGCGCTCGACACGATGGGAAAGCTCGAGCTGGTCGCGCGCCGCCGCGACGAGGCCGACCGCCGCAACGTCGTGATCCAGCGCACCGCGAAGGGCGCGCTCGCGGTCGAGCGCCTTGGCGACGTGCTGATCGCGAAAGCGCGGGAGTTGCCGCGGTGAGCTTCGATCCGCGCGTCACGCCGGCCCGCCCCGATCTCGCCGCGAAACACCTCGAGGGCCAGGTCGAGGCCGCGCGTTTCGTCGCCGGCGAGGAGCGCGAGGTGATCGACGCGCAGGCGCCGGTGCGCGAGCGGCCCGCGCCGGATGCGCCGCTGATGACCGAAGCGCTGCTCGGCGAGCGCGTCACGGTCTACGAGTTCGACCAGGAGGGCTGGGCCTGGGGCCAGCTTGCCGGCGACGGCTATGTCGGCTTTCTGCCGGCGAACGCCCTGATGCCCCCGCGCGAGGCGCCGACGCACAAGGTCGTCGCGCCGCGCACGCTGGCGTTCCCCGGTCCCTCGATCAAGCTGCCGCCGGTCGCGATGCCGCCGCTCGGCAGCCGCATTGCGGTATCGCGCGAGCAGGAGCGCTTCGCGGTCGCGCCGCTCGGCTTCATCCCGCTTGGGCATCTTGCGCCGCTGGCGCAGCGCGAGAAGGACTTCGTCGCGGTCGCGGAGCGCTTTCTCGGCGTCCCGTATCTCTGGGGCGGCAAGACCAATCTCGGCCTCGACTGCTCCGGCCTGGTGCAGGTCGCGCTGACCGCCTGCGGCGTCCCCTGCCCGCGCGACAGCGACATGCAGGAGCAGGCGCTCGGCACCACGATCGACGTGGCGCAGGCGCGGCGTGGCGATCTGGTGTTCTGGAAGGGTCACGTCGCGATCGTGCGCGACGGGGCTAATCTCCTTCACGCCAACGCGTTTCACATGGCGGTCGCGGTCGAGCCGATCGCGACCGCGCTCGCGCGGATTACGGCGGCGGGCAGTCATGTGACCAGCGTGAAGCGAATCTAGGGCGCGTCCTCATAAAGCACGGCGTCTGCTCTTCTTCAGAAAGCAGGCATTTCGCATAGCGGGCCGCACCTTCGTTAAGGGCCAGGAGCAGACGCAATCGAGCTTTGTTGCTCGGCTCGAAGATGAGCCGTCACTTCGCGCGCTTGAACACCAACTCAAGCGTGACGCCGGCCGGTGTTCGCGGATTCGTGATTTTCAACTCTTCGTCGGTGATCGACGTGACGATCCGACGTTGATTAGGTGCTCCGACTAAATTTGGAACCGAACTCGTCTCGATGTTGAGGTGAGCCGTCTTCGTGCTTTCGTCCAACTTATAAGTCCCGGTGTAGGCAACCACGCCCGACGCAACGGCCATGGCTTCCTCAGGGGACGGACGTGAAGGGTCGTTCGACGCATACTTCGGGACTGTGGTGCGCACCGTGATGAAATGGAAGCGTCCATCGGCCGTGTAGGTCAGCGCACCCTGGGCGGGCGGACGATCCACCGCGCTGCCATCGTCGCGCTTGCCTGTGCTGGACACGTAGATCCATGTTCCTACCAGTTGATCCTTGAGTGATTTCCCCTGCGCCATGGCGATGTCTGGAATAACGGGGACCGAGATCAACGCAGTCGCGCAAAGGCCAAGTATAAAACGCCTGTCCATGAAGACGCTCCATATGCCCATATGCTGATGACGATCAAAGCAACGCTACGGGGAATCCCCGTTGTCCGCAATGGGCCATGAGCAGAAGTCGTCGTGAACAGCCGCCGCAGGAGCCCAAGCGCGACCGCCCTTTGCGTGTTGCGCAGAATCAATTCGGTCCGCCAGTCGAAATCCCGTGCGTGCGAGACCGATGTAAAACGATTGCATTGGCTGCCAGTTGCGCAGCCTCTCTGGTGCGCTGCATCTGGATGTCGGTGGGCCGATAGGGAGTCGGAAAATGCGTTGACACGATCCCCACGAGCGCTCCGCTGCTTGAGACCAGCGGAGTGGACTGCACGGCGCGAACACCTGCCCGCTGAACTACCTTCAGGCAGGGAACAAACTCACGATCGAGTACAACGTCTTCAACGACGATTGGATCACGATGCAGCAAGGCACGAGCGCACGCCGATCCATCTCGATACTTAACCCGGTTGAAAAAGCTTAAAAACTCGTCGTGAAAACCACGCTGCGCTTTTATTTCAAGGTGGCCAGCCTTCCAATCCATGATCTGCACATTGCCGAACTCCGCGCAGGTTAGTTCAAGGCATGAGCCAAGGAGCCAATCCAATGTCGCCTGAACATCGCCGCATCGGCGTAGTTGTTCGGCCATTGCGTGCAGCATGGATGTGGCGGGTGCGCCCAGATCGTTCGGCTTCGTCGCGCATGCTTCGTTGGGAGCCGCTCCTCTCGCGCGGAGACCTTGCAGATGAAAGCCAGCCTCCTCGGCCGCCTTGTAGCTCTCGGCGACGTCCAACCAGTGGCGCTCCAGATCCCGCAGGTCGGCTTTCGAGGCGGGATCGTCAGCCGTATTTGCACGGCGGCGCAGCTCTGCCGCACGCGCAACGCACTTGGAACGTTTCTCGCTGGCGTTCGACATTTGGGTTCTCGTAGGGTCGCCCTGAGCGGATTGCACAATCAGTACAGTGCCGGATAACGCCGCGCCGCTTGAACCGGGCAGCGCAGCACACCTGCTTCGGTGCCATCACAAAAGTCTGCAAGCGTCAGGCCGAAGCTACGCGACCGGCCAAATCTCTTTGCGAGGAAACTTCCTGGCTACGCGCGTAACATCACTGACGTGATGGACGATCATGCTGACTTCGCCGTTGTCGTCGTGAACAGGCGAGTTGATCGGCGACCAGTGACGCTCCTGAAAAATCCCTGACCTGTCCCGGATATCATATCGCTGCCAAGGCATGTTGTCTTTACGCTTCGTCGCCAGCACGATCTTAAGCGAGGTTCTCAAATTGCGGACGCCGTTGGCTTCCGGGTCGCTGGGATTGTCGGGAAAAGCGTCAAACATGCTCCGGCCCCTGATGAGGTCGGGATCCGTCAAAGTCAGTTCGCAGTAGGTCGGATTGGCATCGACGATCGTAAGATCGGGAGCCAGCACAAGATAACCGTGAGGCAAGTAGTGAAGCAGGCGAATAAAATCTTGCACGGCTCACTCCTTCCTTCTGTGACACTTTTAATGATGGCCAAATGTACACCTCCGCTCACCGCCTGCACAGCAGCAAAGGGTTGGTAAGTAGTTTCACTATAGACGAGAGGCTCCGGTCGGCCCTTCACTCCATGTTCGATGGCCGGATCCGCCGCCGTTGGCCATGGTTCGAGACGCGGTGCTACGCACCGCTCCTCACCATGAGGTGAGGCGTCAATACCCCACGCCGCGATCGACGACATTCACGAGCCGCTCCCCGCGCTCGAACGCCGCGATCTGCTCTGCCACATAGACCGAGATCGCGTCCGGATCGGTGTCGGCGGCATTGTGCGGCGAGAGCGTCACCTTCGGATGCGTCCAGAACGGGCTGTCCGCCGGCAGCGGCTCGGAGTGGAACACGTCGAGCGTCGCGGCCGCGAGCGTGCCGTCGTCGAGGCAGCCGAGGATATCGTCCTCGACCTGCAGCCCGCCGCGCCCCGCATTGATGATCACCGGGGCGCCGAGCCTGCCGTCGCGCGCGAGCCTGGCGAACGTCGCGCGGTTGAGGATGCCGCGGGTCTGCGGCGTCAGCGGCAGCAGGCACACCAGCACGTCGGTGCGCGCGAGAAATTCGCCAAGCTGCGCCCCCGCATAGCACGCGATGCCCGGAATGGACTTCGGCGTATTGCTCCATCCCGCGACGTCGAACCCGATGCGCGCCAGCACCTCGGCGGCGTCGCGCCCGAGCACGCCCATCCCCATGATGCCGACGCGCAGGTCGCGCGCGGCCCATTGCAGCTTCGGCTCCCAGACACGGTTGCGCTGGCTCTCGGCATAGTAGCCCTGCCGCCGGTGATGCATCAGCACGTGCATCACGACGTATTCGGTCATCCGCGCGGTCAGGTCGTCGACCGCGACGCGCACCAGCGGCACGTCCGGCAGGGTCGCATCTGCCACCACGGCATCGACGCCTGCCCCGAGATTGAAGATGACGTCGAGCTTGGGAAATTGCCGCAGCGCGCCGGGTTTCGGCTTCCACACCGCCGCGTAGCGCACCGACGCCGGATCGATCGCATCGTCGCCGATCAGCGCCACCGGCCGCTCGGGGCAGACGCGGGTGAAGCGCTCGCGCCAGCGCCCCGGCGCCCAGTTCTCCGTGCCGCCGGTGATCAGGAGAGCGAGCGCGCCCTTCACTGGTTCACCACGCCTTCCGCCGCGGTGTCGATATTGAACGCGGCGGCAAACAGCGCGCGCGTATAATCGCTCTGCGGCCGCGCGAAGATCTCCGCGGCGGCGCCTTCCTCCACCACCTTGCCGTTGCGCATCACGATCAGCCGGCTTGCCAGCGCCGAGACGACGCGCAGATCGTGCGAGATGAACAGGTAGGTCAGATTGCGCCGCTTCTGCAGGTCACGCAGCAGATCGACGATCTGCGACTGTATCAGCATGTCGAGCGCGGAGGTCGGCTCGTCCATCACCACGAAGGTCGGCTCCAGCACGATCGCGCGCGCGACCGCAATGCGCTGGCGCTGCCCGCCGGAATACTCGTGCGGATAGCGGAAGCGCGTCTCGGGATCGAGCCCGACGTCGCGCAGCGCCGCGATCACGCGTTGCTCGCGCTCGGCCGGCGTAAGCTGCGGGTGATGCACCCACAGGCCTTCCTCGATGATGTCGGCAATCGACATGCGCGGCGAGAGCGAGCCGAACGGATCCTGGAACACGATCTGCATGTCGCGGCGGAACGGGCGCATGTCCTTGAACTTCAGACCCTGCAGCGGCTTGCCCATGAACACGATCGGGCCGTCCGAGGAGATCAGCCGCAGGATCGCCAGGCCCAGCGTGGTCTTGCCCGAGCCGGACTCGCCGACGATGCCGAGCGTCTCGCCCTGGCGCACCGCGATCGACACCCCGTCGACCGCCTTGATGTGGCCGACGACCTTGCGCAGCACGCCGCGCTTGATCGGAAACCAGACCTTCAGATCGTCGGTCTCGACCACGACCGGCGCCTGCGGCTGCAGCGGCGCCGGATCGGGCTTCGGCTCGGCGGCCAGCAGGGCACGCGTATAAGGATGCTGCGGGCGCTCGAACACGTCGTTGACCACGCCGGTCTCGACGATCTTGCCTTCCTTCATCACGCAGACGCGGTCGGCGATCTTGCGCACGATGCCGAGGTCGTGGGTGATGAACAGCATCGCCATGCCGAGGCGGCCTTGCAGGTCTTTCAGGAGCTTCAGGATCTGCGCCTGCACGGTGACGTCGAGCGCGGTGGTCGGCTCGTCGGCGATCAGCAGGTCCGGCTCGTTGGCGAGCGCCATCGCGATCATCACGCGCTGACGCTGCCCGCCCGACAACTGATGCGGATAGCTGCCGAGCCGGGTCTCGGGATTGGCGATGCCGCACAGGCCGAGCAGCTCGATCGTGCGGTTGCGCGCGGGCGCGCCGGTCACGCCGCCGTGCAGCAGCAGCGTTTCGCCGATCTGCTTCTCGATGGTGTGAAGCGGATTGAGCGAGGTCGTCGGCTCCTGGAAGATGATCGTGATGTCGTTGCCGCGCACCTGGCGCATCTCGCGCTCGGAGAGCCCGAGCAGCTCGCGGCCCTTGAAATGGATCTGCCCCGACGGATGGCTCGCCGCCGGATAGGGCAGCAGCTTCATCACCGAGAGCGCGGTGACGGATTTGCCCGAGCCCGACTCGCCGACCAGCGCCACCGTCTCGCCCCGCGCGATGTCGAACGAGACCCGGTCGACCGCCACGATGCGCCGCGCGCCCTGGCGGAAGGCGACGGAGAGATCGCGCACGGAGAGGAGCGGCTTCGTCACGGCGTCCATCAGCCGAACGCCTTTCTCGGGTCGAACGCGTCGCGCACCGCCTCGCCGATGAAGATCAGCAGCGAGAGCATGAACGCCACCGTGAAGAAGCCCATCAGGCCGAGCCAAGGCGCCTGGATGTTGGCCTTGCCCTGCGCCAGCAGTTCGCCAAGCGACGGCGAACCGGGCGGCAGGCCGAAGCCGAGGAAGTCGAGCGCGGTCAGCGTCATCACCGACGACGAGACGATGAACGGCAGGAACGTCATGGTGGCGACCATCGCGTTCGGCAGCAGGTGCCGGAACATGATGGTGGAGTTCGACACGCCGAGCGCGCGCGCCGCCTGGATGTATTCGAAGTT
>DATEKY010000080.1:0-3297 GCA_035277225.1 Xanthobacteraceae bacterium | reverse complement strand
GCCATCGCGCCGACGAAGATCGGCAGCCCGGAGGTGCCCTGCACCAACGTGGCGCCGGTGTCGGCGTGATAGAGGCCGTGGCAGGCGTCGTGCGCCTCGGCGATGATCGGGTTGAACGCCGAGCGGAACAGCGTTGCGTCCATCTCGTCCGCGATCTGGACGAGGCGGCCGTTGAGCACCGCGAGCGTGACGGGATCGAGCGACTTCATTGCGTTTCGTAGCGCTTGCCGAGCGCGATCATCTCGGGCGTGCCGATCACGCGGTTCAATCCGTCGAAGTCGAGCATCTGGTTGCGGAACGGCTCGGTGGTGCCGTTCGCGGCCAACGACGAATAGTAGCCGGCCGCGTGATGCGCGAGCGCGCGCACGATGCCGCCGGGGAAGATCACCAGCGCGAACCCGAGCGCGTCGAGCTCGGCGGCGGGCAGGGGAGGCGTCTTGCCGCCCTCCACCATGTTGGCCATCAGCGCCACGCCCGGCAGCGCCTTGGTGACGCGCGCGAGCTCGTCGCGCGTCTTCGGCGCCTCGACGAACAGCATGTCGGCGCCGGCCTCCTTGTAAAGAGACGCCCGTTCGATGGCGCGCTCGAAGCCCTCGACCGCGACCGCATCGGTGCGCGCGATCACCAGCGTGTCGCGTGAGGCGCGCGTGTCGAGCGCGGCCTTGATCTTGCCCACCATCTCGTCGGCGGGAATGAGCCCCTTGCCGTCGAGATGGCCGCAGCGCTTGGGGAAGTCCTGGTCCTCCAGCTGGATCGCGCTCGCGCCGGCGCGCTCGAAGCTGCGCATCGTGCGCACGACATTGATCGCGTTGCCGTAGCCGGTGTCGGCATCGACCACGAGATTGGCGCCGACGCGGTCGCGGATCAGCGCGATCGTGTCGGCGACCTCGCTCATGCTGACGAGCCCGATGTCGGGGCGGCCGAGCCTGGTGTAAGCGATCGCGGCCCCCGACACATAGAGAGTCTCGAACCCGGCCTGCGTGGCGACCAGCGCGGTGAACGCGTCGTACACGCCGGGCGCCACCACGATCGGCTTGCGCGCGAGGCGCGTGAGCAGGGTTTCGGCCATCGGTCACATTCCAAGGTACGCGCGCTTCAGGTTCGGATCGTTGCGCACGTCCGCAGCGCTTCCCTGCAGCACAATCGCACCGTTGTCGAGCACATAGGCGCGGCCCGCCACCTCAAGGCTCTGCACGACGTTCTGCTCGACCAGCAGCAGTGCGATGCCTTGGGCATTGATACTCTTGATCAGGCCGAACAGCTCCTCGACCAGTTTCGGCGAGAGACCCAGCGACGGTTCATCCAAGATCAACAGCTTCGGTTCGGCCATCAGGCCGCGGCCGATCGCCACCATCTGCTGCTCGCCGCCGGACAGCGTGCCGGCGCTTTGGCCCTGCCGCTCGGCGAGCCGCGGAAAGATGGAGAACACGCGCTCGCGGTTCTGCGCGCGCCGTGCGCGAGCGCGACGATAGCAGCCGAGATCGAGGTTTTCGGCGACGGTCATGTTCGGGAAGATGCGGCGGCCTTCCGGCACGTGGATCAGGCCGTGCGCGACGATCGACGATGGGCGCGCGCGTTCGATTTGCGCGGATGCGAAGCGGATCGTGCCGCGCCATGGCCGCAACACGCCGGAGATCGCGCGGTTGAGCGTGGACTTGCCGGCGCCGTTGGAGCCGAGCACCGCGACGATCTCGCCCTCGTTCACCGCAACGTCGATGCCGCGCAGAATCTCGGTCGCGCCGTAGCCGGCGTGCAGGCCCGCAATGGCGAGCAGCTCAGCCATGGGCCGCCCCTAACATGCGTCCCGCCGCGCCGTGGCCCAGATAGGCCTCGACCACGCGCGGATCGGCGGCGATGGCCTGCGGCGCGCCTTGCGCGATGATGCTGCCTTCGGCCAGCACGAACACATGTTCGGCGAGGCTCATCACCGCCTGCATCACGTGCTCGATCATCACGATGGTGATGCCGCGCTTGGCGATGGCGCGGATCACCGGCACCATGTCGCGCACTTCGGACGGATTGAGACCGGCGAGCACCTCGTCGAGCAAAAGGAGTTTGGGTTCGATGGCGAGCGCACGCGCGAGCTCGAGCCGTTTGCGCCCCGCGACCGTGAGGCTCGCGGCCGGAAGATCGAGCATCGGGGCGAGACCGACGGCTTTCGCGACCTCTTCGGCGGCGGCGAGCGCGTCGGCACGCGAGGCGCGCGACAGATGCGAGCCGACCGCGATGTTTTCCCGCACGGTCAGACCAGCGAAGGGCTGCGCGATCTGGAAGGTGCGCGCGATGCCGCGCCGGGCGAGCAGATGCGGCGGCAGACCCGTGATGTCGGCGCCCTCGTAGCCGATGCGGCCTTCGCTCGGCGCGATGAAGCCAGTGATGATCGCGAACAGGGTGGTTTTGCCAGCGCCGTTCGGGCCGATCAGCGCGGTGATGCGCCCAGCCTCTGCGGTAAACGAGGCGCGGTTGACGGCGGTGAGCCCGCCGAAGCGGCGCGAGACGTTCTCGACGCGCAGCAGCTCAGCCATGGTGGCGCTCCGCAGGCTTGAGCCAGCGCCGCATGCCCTCAAACAGTCCCCCGATGCCGCGCGGCGCGAACGCCACGACCAGCACCAGCACCGCGCCATAGATCACCAGATCGAGCCCCGGCGCATGGCCGGTCACCAGCTTGGTCACTTCGCCGAGCGAACGCACCACCAGCGCGCCGAGCAGCGGGCCGAACACCGTGCCGATGCCGCCGATGATCGGCGCGAGCAGCGCCTCGACCGAGATCCACGGGCCGTAAGCGATGCCGGCGTCGAGGAAGAGGAAATACTGCGCATAGAAGCAGCCGCCCGCCGCCGTGATCGCGGCCGACAAGGTCATCGCGGCGAGCTTCACGCGGAACGTGTCGATGCCGGCCGCCCTGGCGGCATCCTCGTTCTCGCGCACCGCGACCAGATAGGCGCCGAAGCGGCTCGCTTCCAGCCGCTTCACGATGACGAGCGAGACCGCCACAAACAGGAGAATGATCCAGTAGAATGGCGCGCGGCTCTGGAACTGGAATGCTTCCCAGCGCAGGTCGAGCTTGACGAGCGTGCCGACGCCGGCGCCGGTGATCGGCGCGACGCTTGCGATGATGCGCAGCACCTCGGCGAAGGCGAGGGTAACCAGCGCGAAGTACGAGCCGCGCAATCCGGAGCGGAAGCTGAGCGCGCCCGTGACCGCGCCGACGAGGGCGCCGGCCGCGATGCCGATCACCAGTCCGAGCCACGCGTTGACGCCGTAGTGCACCTGCAGGATCGCGGTGACGTAGGCGCC
>DATEKY010000079.1:0-10149 GCA_035277225.1 Xanthobacteraceae bacterium | reverse complement strand
CTGCGCCTTGCCGACATGGCGACGCGCATCGAGGCGGTGCGCGCATTGCTCGGCCGTGCCGCTCAGGCGGTGGACGATAACGCGGCCGATGCCGACACGCTGTGCAACATGGTCAAGGTGTTCGCCTCGGAAGAGATCATGAAGGTCGCCCAACATGGACTCGAGCTGCACGGCGGCAACGGCGTGATGCTCGACTTCGGCGTGGAGAAGATCTTCCGCGATGCCGCGATCTTTTTGCACATGGATGCGACCGCCGACATCTCGAAGATGAAGATCATCAAGTCGATGTTTCCGGCGACGGCCGGGAAATACGCAGGTCCCGAGTAGTTATGGTTTCATGACCAGCCGAAAGCCGAGCGCCACCACGCCAAGACCGGCAAGCTGGATCAGGGTCGGCATCTCGCCAAGCGCCACGACGCCGATCAGGATGGTGAAGCCCGGCACCAACGCCGAGAAGGAGGCTCCCCGCCCGGTGCCGAGCACGCTTGCGGCGTAAGCCGAGAGGTACGTCGCGAGCGGGCCCGACAGGATGCCCTGTGCGACGACCTGCAGCGCGTTCTCGCGCCAGCCGACCGCGATCATGTTGTCGAAGCCGAAGAGGAGCGCGTGCAGCGGCGCGTAGATCAGGAGCGACAGCACGCTGATGATCACGGTCGCACGCACGCTGTCGATGTTGCGCAGGCGCAGGATCGTCAGCATCGTCGCCCAGCACATGCCGGCTGCCACGAATGCGACGTCGCCACCGAGCGCGTGCGTGCCGATGTTGATCAGCGCGTCGATGCCCATCAGCACGAGGCCGACGACGATCACGAAAGCGCCGGCAATCCGCGCGCGCGAGGGATGCTCGCGCAGCACCAGCGTGGCGAGCAGCAGCCCGCCGAGCGTCGCGGTGGACGGCTGGATCACCGCACCATGGCCGAGCGGCGCGAGGATGAAGCCGGCGTGGCTCAGGATCGAGAGTCCCGGCCCGCCCAGGATCATCAGCACGACGCCGACGCCCCAGCCGATTCCGCCGACATCGCCGAGGCCCCAGCGCCACGCGAACGGCAGCATGATCAGGCCGGACCACATGAAGCGATGGAATGCGAGATCGGCCGGCGAGAGCCCGATCGCGATGCCGTGGCGCGCCGTCACGAGACCGAGGCCCCAACAGGCGGCCGCACCGACGCCGCAGAGGATCGCAATGAGCTTCGCATTCGGCGCAATCGCCGCTGCGGGAGTTTCGACGGTCATGGAGTTCCTTTCGCGCCGCAATACGACAGCCGCGCGCGCGGCGCCACCGCGCTTTTGGTCGGGCATGGCAGGCTTGCGCGGTTCGATGCCCAGCAAGGCGACCGGCGTCACGCTGACGCACTGAACTGGCGGCCAACCCGCGCGTTGCCCAGGAAGCTCACACAGCCCGGTCAACACCGGGAACATCCCGATGGAGCGCCCCATGCACCAGACCGTTCGGATTGCCACGGCGGCTGCTTTCGTTCTCGCCGGCGCCGTAAGTGCCGATGCCCAGAATACCGCCCCGAAATCACAGGACAGCGCCGGACCGGCGCTGAAAGGAAAAGCCGCCCTCGGCGACTGGAAGCAGGACAAGCCCGGCCTGCGCCGGCTCCTGACGGCCGCCGACCAGCCGCCGATCGGCGAGGACGCCAAGAATTTCAGTGAAACTGCCCCGATGCCGGAAGGCGCCAGCCCCAAGGTTCCGCCCGGCTTCATCATCGAGAAGGTCGCGTCTGGACTGAAAGCCCCGCGCGTGATCCGGACCGCGCCGAACGGCGACCTGTTCGTCGCCGAGAAGGAGAGCAATTCGGTGCGCGTGCTGCGCGTGCCGTCGGGCACCGCGCGGCCCGAGATCAACGAGGTGTTCGCCTCGGGCCTGTCGCAGCCCTACGGCATCGCGTTCTATCCCGCCGGCGCCAACCCGGAATGGATCTATGTCGCCAACGACGATGGCGTGGTGCGCTTCCGCTACAAGAGCGGCGACACCAAAGCCTCCGGCGAGCCCGAGCAGATCGTCAAGCGCATCCCCTGGACCCATCACTGGACCCGCGACATCGCCTTCACACCGGACAACAAGCTGCTGCTCGCGGTCGGCTCGGGATCGAATGTCGCGCTCGACATGTTCCCGACGCCGCTGACCAAGGGCGGCCTCGAGGCGTGGAAAAACGAGAAGCCGCTCGGCGCAGCGTGGGATACCGAGGAACGGCGTGCGGTCGTGATGTCCTACGATCCGGACGGCAAGAACGAGAAGATCGTCGCGACGGGTTTACGCAACTGCTCCGGCCTTGCCATTCATCCGACCACGAAACGGCCGTGGTGCGTGGTCAACGAGCGCGACGGCATCGGCGACAACACGCCGTTCGAGTATGCGACCGAGGTGAAGGAGGGCGCGTTCTACGGCTGGCCCTGGTACTACCTCGGCGGCCACGAGGATCCGCGCCAGAAGGGCGCGCGGCCCGACCTGAAGGACAAGCTGACCGCGCCGGATGTGCTGATCCAGGCGCACTCTGCGCCGCTGCAGATCACGTTCTATCAGGGCGACAGTTTCCCGGCCGCCTACAAGGGCAGCGCGTTCGTCACCCTGCACGGCTCGTGGAATCGCGCGCAACGCACCGGCTACAAGGTGGTGCGGCTGGTCTTCGACAGCGCCGGCAAGCCGACCGGCGAGTACGAGGATTTCATCACCGGCTTCGTGATCGACGACAAGAAGGTATGGGGCCGCCCCGTCGGCGTGACCGTCGCGCAGGATGGCTCACTGTTCGTGACCGAGGACGGCAGCGGTGGCACGATCTGGCGCGTCAGCCGTCAAAGAACTGCGGCGAACTAAAGAGTCCTTGCCGGTGCGCGGCGGGGACGACGCCAGTCTACCCCCACCGCACCGGCAGATTGAACAGCCCGCGGAACGCCCAGCCGCCGATCCGCACCGGTTCGCTCTCGTCGAGCCGCAGACCTTTCAGCCGTGCGAACACGCTCGGCAGCGCCACGTCGGCGATCATCGCGCGCGAGGCCGCCGCGCCGGCACAGAAATGCGGACCGGCACCGAAAGCGATGCTCTTTCCGGTATCGCGCGTCAGATCGAACTTCTCGGCGTCGGCGAAATGCGCCTCGTCGCGATTGGCTGACCCGAACATCAGGAACACGCGGTCCTCGGGTGCGAAATCGACGCCGCCGACGGTTGCGGCTTTCGCAATGCGCCGCGGCGACATGCCGATCGGCGATATCCAGCGCGCGAACTCCTCGAACACCTGCAGCCATTCCACCGTGCCATCGCGCACGCGCGCAAACTCATCCGGATGCGTCAGCAGTGCCCAGATCGCGCCGGCGATCGCCTTGCGCGGCTCGTTCTGTCCGCCGCTGATCGCGAGCTTGATGTTGTGACGCACGTTCGCTTCCGGCATCCCGCAATGGATCATCCCGCTGAGCAGCGAATGGTTCGGCGTCTTGCGTACCACCGGGAGCATGTCGTCGATCGCCGCATCGATGCCGGCGGTCGCCGCGTGGCAGCGCGCCTCGACCGCCGGATCGCCGGTGTAGTTCGCGATGCCGTCGATCATGCCCTGCGACCAGGCGTCCATCTCCTGAAAGCGGATATTCGTGAGACCGGTGACCGACTTCAGGCACTCGCCCGACAGCGGCAGCGCGAACGCGCTCAGCAAGTCCGCGCGCCCTGCCCCGCTCAAGCCATCCAGAATACGGTCCGCATGGGCCTGGAATTCATCACGCCAGTGCGCGCGCACCGCCTTCGGCGACACCGCCGGGAAGAAGATCGCGCGTTCCGCCATGTGCGCCTCGCCGTCCTTGCGCATCATGTTGTGGCCCATCAGCCGGGTCATGAGACCTGCCGGCTGGTTTGACGAGAACACGTCGATCCGCTTCTCCGAGACGAAGATGTCGTCGCGCCGCGTCAGCAGCGTCGAGCCGAGCTCCGGCACGAACGCGATCGGCGCCTCGCGCCGCATCGTCGCAAGTGCCGGATACGGGTCGCGCCAGAACTCCGGGAGATCGATCGGAAAATGCGGCGCCGTGGACATGCAAGCTACCCCGCGCCGGATGCCGATGGCCCGGCGACAGCGGGCGATACCATATCGCCGCCGCCTATCCGAATTCGTGCCAATCGGACTGAAACAACCGAGGATTGAGTTCCGCAACGAAATGTTTTGACGCCTTTCACTGGCGCGTCCTACAATTTTCATTCGGGGGTCGTACGGGCGGACAAACTTAAGGAGAACGAGGGGAAATTTGTCGTCAAAAACGGGAGATTTGACTTATGACTACACCGCCCCCTGGCACGCCCGATCTTGATCTCACCTTGCCCGGCACCGCCGGCAGCATCAACGGCGCGGTCTTCTCGACCGGGCTGACCCAGACCGCCGGCACCGGCGCGTTCAACGCCTTCCTGCAGATTCAGCGCACCGGCACCGAACAGGGCTACAACACCGATGCCAGCGCCCAGTATGACGAGCTCAATTCGCTCACTCACAATCATTCGATCCTGCTCGCGGACGTTCCGATCGTCTTCGGCGACGGCGCCAATGGCACCATCGAGGGCGTCGCCTACCGCGAGTTCCTGCTCGACCTGAACGAGCCGAACGGGAGCACCAATCCCTACATCTCGCTCGACGCGCTGCAGATCTGGCAGAACGAGGCGGGCAACCTCACAAACTTCACGGCCGGCGCAGGCTTTGCCGGCACCCATACCAACTACCTCGCCTACGATCTCGATGCCGGCGTCAACCGCTGGATCGCACTCAACGCCGACATGGCTCACGGCAGCGGGCAGAGCGACTATCGCATCCTGATCCCGGACAGCTTCTTCATCAACGATGCGGCGCATCGCTACGTGACGCTCTATTCCGCCTTCGGCCAGCAGGAGGGTTGGAATTCGGGCGGCGGCTTCGAGGAATGGGGCCTGCACGGCGAGAGCGGCGGCGTGCAGTCGGTGTTCTCGGTGCACAAGACCGCGAGTGTTCCCGGCGATACGGCCGACACCGTGGGCGAAGTCATCAGCTACTCCATTTCGGTGTCGAACACCGGCAATACCGCGCTCAGCGGCATCACGGTCGAGGATTCCTCGGTGAGCGACCTCGCCGCAGTGCTCAGCGGCGGATTCAATGTCGGCGACATCAATCTCGACGGCCTGCTCTCGGTCGGCGAGACCTGGCTCTACACCGCGAGCCACACCGTCACGCAGGACGATCTCGACACCAACGGCGGCGGCGACGGCCTCATCAACAACACGGTGACGGCGGACAGCACGGAGACCAGCCCCGTCACGGCAAGCGCGGCGGTATCAGTCGAGCAGCGGCTGGACCTGACGGTGAACAAGACCGCCGACGTGGCGTCGGTTGACGCGGCGGGCGACGTGATCAATTACACGATCACGGTGCAGAACACCGGCAACATCACGCTGGCCGGCATCTCCGTCGAAGATCCGCAGGTCAATGTCGTGACCGAGATCCTCGACCCCAACGCGCCCGTGCTCGGCCCGGAATGGCTCGGCCCGCTGCTCAACGGCGACTACAACGTCGGCGACCTGAACGAAAACGGCATCGAGGATCCCGGCGAAACGTTCGAATTCCGCAATGTCGGCGATACCAATCTCAACGGCGTCGAGGATCCGGGCGAGACCTTCCTGCTCACTAATGTGGGCGACACCAACCAGAACGGCTTCCAGGACGACGGCGAGACGTTCCAGTTCTACAACGCCGGCGACACCAACCATAACGGCGTGGAAGACGACGGCGAGACCTTCCAGTTCCTGGTCAGCCATGCGGCGACGTCGGTCGATGCGAACAACGATACCTTCAACGACGGCGACACCAACTTCAATAACGTGCTCGATGTCGGCGAGACCTGGACCTACAGCGTCTCCTACACGGTGACGCAGGACGATATCGACAATGGCGGCGTGGTCGACCCGGACCTGACGCATGACAACACCGCGACGGTGACGACGACGACCGCGGAGGGCGCGACCGCTGAGGCGTCCGCCTCGGTCGATATCGAGCAGAACCCGCACGTGGTGCTGACCAAGACCGCGGACGTGTCGTCCGTGGACGCGGCCGGCGACGTGATCAATTACACGATCATCATCGAGAATGACGGCAACATGACTCTGACCGATCCGGATGTCACCGATCCGTCGGTCTCCAACCTCGCGGCGGTCATGAGCGGAGGCTTCAATGCCGGCGATGCCGACCAGGACGGCAAGCTGGATGTCGGCGAGACCTGGCAATATACCGCGAGCCATACGGTAACGCAGGCTGAGATCGACAATGGCGGCGTGGTCAACCCCGGTCTGACCTACGACAACACCGCGACGGTCACGACCGCCCAGGGTGCCGGCGACGATGATTCAGCATCCGTCGCCATCGACCAGAACCCGCACGTGGTGCTGACCAAGACCGCGGACGTGTCGTCCGTGGACGCGGCCGGCGACGTGATCAATTACACGATCATCGTCGAGAATGACGGCAACATGACCTTGACCGATCCGGATGTCACCGATCCGTCGGTCTCCAACCTCGCGGCGGTCATGAGCGGAGGCTTCAATGCCGGCGATGCCGACCAGGACGGCAAGCTGGATGTCGGGGAAACCTGGCAATACACGGCGAGCCACACTGTGACTCAGGCCGACATCGACAATGGCGGCGTGGTCGATCCCGACCTGACCTACGACAACACCGCGACGGTGACGACCGCACAGGGTGCGGGTGACGACGATTCAGCATCGGTCGCCATCGACCAGAACCCGCACGTGACCCTGGAGAAGACCGCCTCGGTGCCGGGCGGATCGGCTGATGCCGGCGAAGTGATCAGCTATGCGATCACTATCGAGAACGACGGCAACATGACGCTGACCAATCCTGTCGTCAGCGATCCGTCGGTCTCAGACCTCGCCGCCGTGATGA
The DNA here is from genome assembly GCA_035277225.1 of Xanthobacteraceae bacterium. Classification (GTDB taxonomy): domain Bacteria; phylum Pseudomonadota; class Alphaproteobacteria; order Rhizobiales; family Xanthobacteraceae; genus PALSA-894. Next base: position 3,244 of record DATEKY010000079.1, on the reverse strand, counting down.
GCGGCAGCTTCAACGCCGGCGACCTCGACACGGACGGGATCTTCGACGTCGGCGAGGTCTGGCAGTACTCGGCGAGCCACACGGTGACGCAGGCCCAGTTCAACGCGGGGGGCAGCATCACCAACACCGCGTCGGTCGCGACCGACGAGGGCGCGTCGGACAGTGACAGTGCATCGGTGACGGTCAATTTCACGCCGAACGCCGTCGTCTCAATCACGAAGTCCGCGCTCGGCTATCACGACCTCAACAACAACAACGTGGCGGACACCGGTGATACGATCGACTTCAAGTTCCAGATCGACAACCTCGGAAACGTGCCGCTGCACAACGTCGCGGTGGTCGACGTGGACTCGAACGTCGTGGTCACCGGCTCACCGTTCGAGCTGGGCGTGGGCCAGTCCGACAGCACGACCTGGGCCGGGAGCTATACGATCACCGCGCTCGATACCAGCAACGGCTTCCACAATAACGACGCCGTGGTGACCACCGACGAGGCGAGCGACTCTTCCGGCACCGTTCACGTGGTGCTGGCGAATCTGTTCGAGCTCTGACGTTTTGACACGCGAAAAGGATCGCGCGGCGCCCGCCGTGCGATCCTTTTGTTAGCGCTCAGCGCACGACGATCGTCGGCATCTCGCGGCTCGGCCAGCGGCTCGCGAACGTCGTCGGCTGGCTTGAAGTGGCCGACGTCTCGTTGGTGACGAGCCGGTAGGTCGAGGCGCCGAGCAGTACGGTCGCAAGGATCGGCAGCGTCACCGCCGCGGCGATCAACGGCGCGAACATCCAGCTGTCGCGCCGGGTGATGTCGTGGTCGAGTTCGAACGGCGCCACCTCGTAAGGTTCCGCAATATCGGTCGCGATGGCGTTGCGAAGCTTGTCGCGCATCGGATGTCTCCCTGTTGGCCGGGAAACGCGGGCGGCCGGTTCGGGTTCCCCGCCCCCCAATGACAACCCCTCCCCGTCATGCTTCATTGCCCGGCCTTTTCGCTGGCGTTCCGGCGAAGAGCTCAACGGTGACCCATGGCAGACAGTAAATCCCGCGTGATCTGCGTCGGCGAGGTGATGGTCGAGCTGTCGCGCGGCAATGACGGCCGCTATGGCATGGCGTTCGGCGGCGACACGTTCAATACCGCCGTCTATCTCGCACGCGCCGGCATCCCTGCGGCCTATGCCACCGCGATGGGCGACGATCCCTACTCCGACGGCCTGATGGCGCTCGCGAACGCCGAGGGGGTGGACGGCGACCTCATCCGACGAATGCCGGGCCGCATGCCGGGCCTGTACCTCATCGAGACCGACGCGAAAGGGGAGCGCAAATTCTACTACTGGCGCGAGACCTCGCCGGCGCGCGATCTGTTCGAGCTGCCGGACTGGGCCGCGGTCGCCGAGGCGCTGCTCGCGGCGCGGCTCGTCTATTTCTCCGGCGTCACGCTGTCGCTCTATTCCAATACCGGCATCGGCCGCTTCCTCGCCGCGCTCGAGCTCGCGCGCCGCCAGGGCGTGAAGGTCGCGTTCGACGGCAATTTCCGTCCGCGCGGCTGGAAGGGCGACGTCGCGCGCGCCCGCACGGTGTTCGCCGAGGCCCTGAAACGGGTGGACATCGCGCTGCCGACCTTCGAAGACGAGGCGATGCTGTGGGGCGACACCAATCCGGAAGCCACCGTGGAGCGGCTGCAGGCGTTCGGCATCGGCGAGATCGCGGTGAAGAACGGCTCGAGCACGGCGCTGGTCGCGGACAAGAATGGCCGCGAGCACGTGCCGGTGCCGGAAGTGGTCGAGCCGATCGACACCACGGCCGCGGGCGATTCGTTCAACGCCGCCTATCTGGCGGCGCGGCTGAACGGCGAGAATCCGTTGGCGGCGGCGTCAGCCGCGCATGGGCTCGCCGCGCAGGTGATCCGCCACCGCGGCGCGATCATGCCGCGCGCAGTCAGCGCGATGCATTGACTCGGTCCTCATCCTGAGCCGGCGGCGTCAGCCGCCGTGTCGAAGGATGGCCACAGGCGCTGCTGTCGCGCCGGGCCATGGTTCGAGACGCCGTGCTTCGCACGGCTCCTCACCATGAGGTTACAGTTTACGGCTTCCCCACCAGCATCGCGGCCCAGGCGGCGAGGAACGGCAGCGGCAGCGACACCGCGACCCGCAGCCACACGACGCGTGGCGGCATCGAGGGGATCTCGTAGATCAGCACGCGCGGCAGCGCGAACAGCGCCCACGCAATCGTATAGGCGATCACCTGCGGTGCACCGGCGCCGCCCTTCAGGGCCGCAGCCGCGATCGCGAAGCCGACCACCGGCCCGCCCGGCGTGAGCGCCCCCGCGACGCTCGCGATGATGAGGCCCCACGGTCCGGTGCCGGAGCCGAACCACGAGGGGATCAGGTGCTGCGGCAGCATCTCGGCGATGAAGCCCGAGCCGATCATGCCGATCGCAATGCGCGGCAGCAGCGCGAGGAATTCGCGTGCCGCAAGGCGCAGCGAGTCCGCGAACAGCGATTGACTGCGTGCCACGACCGCGAGCCCGAGCGCCACGACGATCGCCCACAGCAGGAGATCGATCATCAGGCTCATGCGGCGCCGCCCCGTTGCGCGAAGGAACGCCAGATCGCGCGCGCCGCAAGCCCCGCGAGGATCGGCAGCGGCAGCGAGAAGATGACCCGCCACAGCACGAAGTCGGCACCGAAAAACGGCAGCTCCCACACGATCGCGCGGGTGTAGCCGATCAGCGTCCAGGCGATCACGAACGCGCACGCCGCACCCGCGTCGGCGCCCGCGGCCAGCAGCGCGCCGGCGACCGGATAGATCGTGAACGGCCCACCCGGCATGATCGCGCCGGCGAAGGTCGCGACCAGGATGCCGGCGAGGCCCGACTCCGAGCCGACCCAGCGCGCGATGGTTTCGCGCGGCAGCAGCAGCGTCACGAACGAGCCGATCAGGCAGCCGGCCAGAACTTTGGGAAGCATCCAGCCGAACAGGCCGAGATCGTCGGTCAGGATCGCGACGATGCGCACCGGCCCGTCGCGAAAATACACGACCACGGCGGCGGTGACGGCGAGCGCCGCAATGACGACGGCGGACCAGTCGAAGGCGCGGCGGCGGCGAGGAGCGGACATCAGAGCATGATCCCGAAAAGTGGGCACCGGTTTTCGGAAAAGATCATGCTCCACCAAAAACTAGCGCAACGCGGCAGCCTCGCGCGCAAGTTTTTCGATCCGCGACCAATCCGCCGAAGCGATCGCATCCTTC
>DATEKY010000078.1:0-2524 GCA_035277225.1 Xanthobacteraceae bacterium | reverse complement strand
AGCGCCGCCGCAACAAGCCCGCGGCGGGCAGACGACAACCGTGAGGAGATGTTTGCTGCCATGGATTCCCTCGGGGCGCGTTGGCGGCGCCTCGCGACCGCTTCAAAAAGCCGAATCGCCGCTTCCGGACGGTACCTTGCGTCCGCCTGCCTACATGGTGCGGCAACCGTGTCAAGAACGGGGCGGCGCTGCGTCACCGGGCCGAAATATGGACGGAATATCCGTGCCTTCGGCTGCGGTGCCGATATCCCTTGGGAAGCCGAAACGGAGGGTGATCAGGCGCATTGCGGGTGCGGCTGAATTGTGGTTTGAGAAGCTCCAAGGCGTGAGGAAGGGCGCGCAATCCCACTGCGCGCGGGCGCCTTGTCGGCGGCGAAGCCGTGTGATTTTGCGCTGCAAACAGCGACCGCGGCTTGGTTTTCGGCTTTCGGCCCTTGCGGCCGATCGGAGATGCGGGTGGCCTTGCGGCCGGGACTATAAGGAGCGGACACACCAATGCCGGTCATGCGAACGATCCGATATGCCACCGTCCTGCTGCTTGCGGCGGTAGCGCTTTTCGCCGGAGGCGTCGCGTTCGCCGGGATGGGTCAGCCCTCGCCCTGGCAGATGGGCTTCCAGGGATCGGCGGCGCCGACCATGGACGACATCACCTGGTTCCACAATTTCGTGCTCTGGATCATCATCGCGATCACGGTCTTCGTGCTGGCGCTGCTGCTCATCATCATCGTGAAGTTCAACGCCAAGGCCAACCCGACGCCGTCGAGGACGACGCACAACACGCTGCTCGAAGTGGCTTGGACGGTGATCCCGGTGGTCATCCTGGTGGTGATCGCGATCCCGTCGTTCCGCATCCTGTTCGTGCAGCTCAACGTTCCGCAGTCCGATCTGACCATCAAGGCGACCGGCAACCAGTGGAACTGGACCTACACCTATCCAGACGACAAGGTCGAGTTCACCTCGATCATGCTGACGGATGCGGATCGGGCGAAGGTCAATCCGGTGCCGCCGCGGTTGCTCGCGGTCGACAACCCGATCGTCGTCCCAGTGAACAAGGTGGTGCGCGTACAGGTGATCGGCTCGGACGTGATCCATGCCTTTGCGGTGCCGTCGTTCGGCGTCAAGATTGACGCGATCCCGGGCCGGTTGAACGAGACCTGGTTCAAGGCGACGCGCGAGGGCACCTACTACGGGCAGTGCTCCGAGCTGTGCGGCAAGGATCACGCCTTCATGCCGATCGAGGTGCGCGTGCTGAACGAGCAGGCCTATGCGGCCTGGCTCGCGGACGCGAAGAAGAAGTTCGCGATGGGCGCACCGGACAACGCGGTCGCGGCGGCTGAAGGCGCGAAGCCGGAATAAAGTCCGGCGGCGCGAGGGAGCGATGCCAGGAAAAGTGGGAACCGGTTTTCCGTCCGGCATCGCGACAAGGTAAAGTTGGATACTAGCGGGCGGCAAAGAGAAGAAGTCAGGGAATCCGATCATGGCTACTGCGGCAGCAGCTCACGACGCGCATGACGACCATCACACGCCGACCGGATGGCGCCGCTTCGTCTATTCGACGAACCACAAGGACATCGGCACGATGTACCTGGTGTTCGCCATCGTCGGCGGACTGATCGGCGGTGCGCTCTCGATCGGCATGCGCATCGAGCTGATGCATCCCGGCATCCAGTTCTTCCACGGCGAACACGCCTCGCACATGTTCAACGTGTTCACCACCGCGCACGGCCTGATCATGATCTTCTTCATGGTGATGCCGGCGATGATCGGCGGGTTCGGCAACTGGATCGTGCCGCTGATGATCGGCGCGCCCGACATGGCGTTCCCGCGCATGAACAACATCTCGTTCTGGCTGCTGCCGGCCTCGTTCATCCTGCTGCTCTCCTCGATGTTCTTCGAGGGCGAGCCGGGCGCGAACGGCGTTGGCGCCGGCTGGACGATCTACGCGCCGCTCTCCACCTCGGGCCACCCGGGCCCGGCGGTCGACTTCGCGATCCTGTCGCTGCACATCGCGGGCGCCTCCTCGATCCTCGGCGCGATCAACTTCATCACCACGATCTTTAACATGCGCGCGCCGGGCATGACGCTGCACAAGATGCCGCTGTTCGTATGGTCGATCCTGGTGACCGTGTTCCTGCTGCTGCTGTCGCTGCCGGTGCTCGCCGGCGCGATCACGATGCTGCTCACCGACCGCAATTTCGGCACCACGTTCTTCTCGGCGCAGGGCGGCGGCGACCCGATCCTGTTCCAGCACCTGTTCTGGTTCTTCGGCCACCCGGAGGTCTACATCCTGATCCTTCCGGGCTTCGGCATGATCTCGCAGATCATCTCGACTTTCTCGCGCAAGCCGGTGTTCGGCTATCTCGGCATGGCCTACGCGATGGTGGCGATCGGCGGCATCGGCTTCATCGTGTGGGCGCACCACATGTACACCGTCGGCATGTCGGCCGCGGTGCAGGCCTATTTCGTCGCCGCCACGATGGTAATCGCGGTGCCGACCGGCGTGAAGATCTTCTCCTGGATCGCC
>DATEKY010000077.1:0-2817 GCA_035277225.1 Xanthobacteraceae bacterium | reverse complement strand
TGACGGTTTCATCATCGTTGCGGTGTTGTGGATTCTCGCGGCGCTGGCGACGCTCGCGGCCGTCATCGCGGTCTATGTCATCAACACCGCGACCGCGTTCACGGTCCACGACGAGCGCGTGCAGGCCGAATCGCTGACGCGCGCCGCGATCGAGCTCAGCCTCTACAACATCGTGCGCGATACCGAGCAGCCTCCCTCGCGCGGCTCCTTCGCGTTCCGCATGGGGACCGCGAGCGTTTCGGCCGAGTTCAATTCCGAGATGTCGCGCATCGACCTCAACGCCGCGCCCAAGGCACTGATCGCGGGGCTGTTCATCGGCTTGGGAGCGCCGGCGCAGGCCGCCGACTCCTATGCGGATCGCATCATCGGATGGCGCTCCGCGCCTGGGCCGGGGGTTCCCGACGAGAGCGCGCTCTACCGCACCGCCGGGCTCAACTATTCGCCGCGTGGCGCGCCATTCCAGCACGTCGCGGAACTCGGCCTGGTGATGGGCATCCCCGAAGTGATGGTGGAGCGCGCGACGCCGTATCTCACGGTCTATTCGGGCCAGGGACAGATCAACATCCTGGACGCGGCGCCTCAGGTGATCGCGGCGCTTCCCGGCATGAATCCCGGCCTGCTCAACGAAATCCTGGTGCGGCGCGCGCAGGGCGGGCGGCGCAACGCCGAGCAGCTTCTGGCGTTGCTCGGGCCGAACCAGCAGATCGGAACAATCTCGGGCAGCAAGGCAGTCCGCGTCACCTCACGCATCGTGTTCGACAGCGGGCAGCGCGTGACAAGCGAAGTCGTGATCTTCATACTCGACGGCAGCGGCGAAGTTTACCGCATCATGACCTGGCGCGACGATCTCGATGACGCGCCGGCCGACCAACGCAACAGGATCGTGACCCGATGAACGGGCTCGGCGACATCAAGGCCTTCGTCGCGCGCTGGATCGACACGGTCGCTGCCGGGATCGTCGGCGTGCTGACCTCGTTCCGCACGCGCAAGAGCGTCCAGGTCACGGAAGAGGACGGCGGCACCTTGGTGATTTCCGCCGCCGGTCGCGACACGCCGTCGGGCCGGCCGTTCGAGCGCGTGACGGTCGTCGACGGGCAGATCGTCTCGACCAACCCGGCAAGCGTCGAGGCCATGCTGCGCGGCAGTCACGCGGAACTGGAACTGAAGGCCTCGCGCTTCCTGTTCCGCCCGCTCGAACTGCCGCAACGCGCCACGGAATTTCTCGACGGCGTGGTGCGCGCGCAGATCGACCGCCTCACCCCGTGGAATGCGAGCGACGCCGCGTTCGGCTGGACCGCGCCGACCGCCGCCGGCACCGATCGCGTGGTGGTGACGGTCGCCGCCACGGCACGCACGCTGGTGCAGCCGCTGATCGATGCGCTGACCGGCGCGGGCGCGGAATCGGTCTCGGTTTCGACCGCAACACCGAACGCCGCGCCAATCCGCGTATTCGACCAGAGCGCGCGCGGCGTGCTCGACGTGTCGAAGGTGCGCCGCGCGCTCGTCACGATGCTGCTCGCGGTCGGCTTGCTCGCCGGCGCCTCGCTCAGTGCCGCCGCGGTTTATGGCTTCAAGCTCGGCGGCGAACAGGACGAACTGACGCGCCGCATCGCCGAGCGCCGCGCCGCGCTGCGCGCCGGCCGCGAGGGCGGCAAGCAGAGCGCGAGCCCGCTGCGCATGCTGGAACGGCGCAAGTACCAGACCGCGTCGAGCGTCATCGTGCTCGAGGTGCTGTCGCAGATCCTGCCCGACCACACTTACGTCACCGAGCTGCGCATCGAGGGCGACAAGCTGCGCGTGATCGGCGTGACGCGCGACGCGCCCGGGCTGATCCGCCTGATCGAACAGTCGCCGCACTTCACCCGCGCCACCTTCTTCGCGCCGACGACGCGGGCGCCGTCCGATCCGGGCGAGCGCTTCCATATCGAGGCGCAGATCGAACCCGTATTCGCGTTGCGCTCATGAACCCGGTCCGCGCCTCACGCCTGTCGATGCTGCGCCCGCTTGCGGCGGCGCTCGGCTATGTGGCGGTGATCGCGGTGCTGCTGGTGCTGGTCTGGTCCGCGGTCGCCGACATTCTCGACCGCCGCCAGGCGATCGCGGCATCGTCCGATCTGCTGGCCCAGCTCGAGGGACGTCGCACCGCAGCGGGCCTGCCCGGCGCCGCTCCCGCCGGTCCGGTGCCGACCGGCTCGCCCTTCCTCGAAGGGCAGACCCTGACGGTGGCGGGCGCAGCGCTGCTGCAGCGCGTCGCCGACGCGGTGACCAAGGTCGGCGGCAACGTGCTTTCCTCGCAGGTCGACGTGCAGGGCGTGCAGGCGAAGGACGGCTATGTCAGCGTGCTCGCGAGCTGCGAGGTCGAGCAGGCCGCGATGCAGCGGCTGCTCTACGATCTGGAAGCCGGGATGCCGTTTCTGTTCATCGAGCAGTTCGTCGCGCAATCTCCGCAGACGACGCAAGCGCAGCCGAACAGCCGCATGAGGCTGCTGCTGGCGGTGTCCGGACAATGGCAGGGCACGCGATGAGGCACGCACGGCACATCGCGACCATGGCCGCGCTGCTTCTCGCTGCGCTCGAGGCGGAGGCCGCGAACGCGCCGGGCGCGCTCGACCTGCCGCCGAGCAATGTGCTGCCGGCACCGGTGGAGATCGTGCCGAGCGCGCCCGCGCAGCAGCCGGTCGAGCTGCCGCCCGTGGAGCCGAGCGGAAATCCGCTCTGGGCGATCCCGCTGTCATCGCTCAACGCGACGCGCGAACGCCCGCTGTTTCTGCCGTCGCGGCGCGCGCCGGCACCTGCGGTCGCCGGGCCGGTCGCGGT
>DATEKY010000076.1:0-2155 GCA_035277225.1 Xanthobacteraceae bacterium | reverse complement strand
GCGATCGCGGCCGGGCCGTCCCACGGCTCCATCAGCGCGGCGTGGTACTCGTAGAACGCCTTGCGCTCGTCATCCATCAGCGGATTGCCGGACCAGGCTTCCGGGATCAGCATCATCGCCGCATGGGCGAGCGAGTAGCCGCCCTGCACCAGGAATTCGAGCGCGTTGTCGAAGCACGCGGTGTCGGACTGGCCTTCGTAGGAGATCGGCCAGAGCTTCGAGATGTCGTCGCCGAACAGCTTGGACGAAACCGACGCCTGCCGCGCCGCCATCCAGTTGACGTTGCCGCGCAGCGTGTTGATCTCGCCGTTGTGTGCGACCATCCGGTAGGGATGCGCCAGCGGCCAGCTCGGGAACGTGTTGGTCGAGAAGCGCTGATGCACCAGCGCGAGCGCGGTCTCGAAATCGGGTTCGTGCAGGTCGGGATAGTACTTGCCGAGCTGGTCGGCGAGGAACATGCCCTTGTAGATCAGCGTGCGGCACGACAGCGACACGACGTAGTAGTTCGCCAGCCGCCGCTCGCGCTTGCGATAGGTCACGTCCGAGATGACCTTGCGCAGGATGTAGAGGCGGCGCTCGAAATCGTCCTCGCTCTTGATGTCCGGCCCGCGTCCGATGAACACCTGCATGTGGAACGGCTCGGTCGGCTTCACCGACTCGCCGAGCGAGGAATTGTCGTGCGGCACTTCGCGCCAGCCGAGCAGCGTCAGGCCTTCCTGCGGGACCTTCTCGGCGTAGACGTCCTGGATGACCTTCCGCCACTCCGGATCGTGCGGCATGAACACCGAGCCGACCGCGTAGTGGCCGGGCTCGGGCAGCGCGATGCCGAGTTCGGCCGCCTTGCGGGCGAAGAACTTGTGCGGCGTCTGCACCAGAATGCCCGCGCCGTCGCCGGCGCGCGGATCGGCGCCGACCGCGCCGCGATGCTCGAGGTTGCACAGGATCGCGATCGCGTCCTCGATGATCTTGTGCGACTTGCGCCCCTTGATGTCGGCGATGAAGCCGACGCCGCAGGAATCCTTCTCGTGGCGTGGATCGAACAGGCCGTTGGCGCGAGGAACGGTCGGCCAGAGCGGAAACTCGACGTGCGAATCTTTGACGGCCCGCTCCGCAGGAGAAGCGTGCTTCACTCCCACATCGAACCGTTGCGCGCTCATGACCTTCCTCGCTACTCGCGCGGCCCTCCGCGGCCGCACCTTCTGGGTCGCGGCAGGACGCCGCGATGCAAATTCCGAGCCTTCGCGTGAGGGGCGGCTTTGCCGCTCGCCGGTCCCTCACGGGACCGCTTGCCGTTTGCCTGCCCGCCGCTTGACGCGGCGGTAAATTGGGACAGCAATGCTGTCCTAATATGCCCAAATGTCGCCGCCCTGGCAAGGGCGTTCGGCGCTTCCTCCACCACCTACTGACTGTTTGTTGCCCCTTCCGTTCCCGGCACGTAACAAGAGGAACACGGATCGATCCCGCAGCGCAACACAATTGCAGTGTTCCGGGGTGCGCGGGCCCTGCGAGAGCCTGAGGAAATGCATGTACTTCGCAAGCGATAACACCGCCGGAATGGCGCCGGAAATCCTCGAGTCGCTGGGCCGCGCCAACGCCGGCTACGCGCTCGGCTACGGCAACGACCAGTGGACCCAGCGGGTCGAGCAGCGCTTTGCGCAGATATTCGAGCGGAAGCTTGCGGTGTTCCTCGTGCCGACCGGCACGGTGGCCAATTCGCTCGCCATTGCCCATCTGACGACGCCCTGGGGGGCGGTGCTCTGCCACGAGGGATCGCACATCGCGACCGACGAATGCGGCGCGCCGGAATTTTTCGGCGGCGGCCTCAAACTGGTCGGCCTGAAAGGCGAGGGGAGCAAGGTTTCCGCCGCGACGCTGCGCGCAGCGCTGGAGGGTGGCGCGTGGGGCGGCCCGCATCACGTCACGCCGTCGGTCCTGTCGCTCTCGCAGGCGACCGAGGCGGGCACGATCTATCGCGTCGCCGAGGTGAGGGAATTGGCCGAGATCGCGCACGCCGGCGGCATGGCGGTGCACATGGACGGTGCACGCATCGGCAATGCGCTCGCGCGCATGAATGTTTCGCTCGCCGAGATCACCTGGAAGGCCGGCGTCGACGTGCTGTCGTTCGGCACCACCAAGGGCGGCACGATGGGCGCCG
>DATEKY010000075.1:0-14471 GCA_035277225.1 Xanthobacteraceae bacterium | reverse complement strand
CGGCTTGCGCGGTCGCCTGCGCGTCGGACAGCTGCGGCGCGGGCGGCTCCTGCGGGGCGCGCGCCGCAAGCGTGATCTGCGCAAGGTGGGCGAGAATCCGCCGGCCACCATCGAGCTGGCTGCCGAGTTCGCGCGCAAGGTTCTCGCCGGCGCGCAGCCGCTCGCCCAGGCTCTGGTCGCAATCGCGCACCGTCATCTTCAGTCCGGCGATCGCGCGCTCGGCGATCTCGGTCGCCGTGATCAGTTCGGCGATCGTTCCCTTCAGCGCCTGCTCGTCGGCCTTGAGCTTCTTCAGGCGGCTGTTGAGCACGACGCAGAAAGCGATCGTGAGCAGGAGCAGAATCGCGACCAGGCTCTCGATCATCAGGCCGAAGCCGTTGCCAAATCCGTTGCTCACGGCGTCTCCATGCGGTTCGAGGTCTTGTCCGCCATTTCGAACATGGCGAAGGTTGTCTTCGGCTTGCGCAGCGGCTTCACCACCCGCACTGCGACGCGATCGCCGACGCGGCCCATGCGGCCTTCGGTGAGCGTGACTTCGCCGCAGCGCACGGTGACGAGCGCATCGGGCTTGAGATCGAGGGTCAGCGTATGGCCGACCTCGAGCTGCATCAGCTGCTTCAACGGCAATTCGGCTTCGTACAGCACCGCTTCGACCGCGATGTCGGCCTGCCCGATCTCGGTCGCGAGATGGTTCTCCCAGATCGGATCACGGCCGAACTTCTCGCCCATGAACATCTGCAGCAGCACGTCGCGGATCGGCTCGATCGTCGCGTAAGGCAGCAGCAGCTCGATGGTGCCGCCGCGGTCTTCCATGTCGATGCGCAGCCGCACCAGGATCGCCGCATTGGCCGGCCGCGTGATCGCGGCGAAGCGCGGATTGGTCTCCAGCCGGTCGATGGTGAAGCGCACCGGCGAGAGCGGGCGGAACGCCTGCTCGGCATCGGCGAGCACGACCTCGACCATGCGTTTGACGAGGTTGGTCTCGATCGTCGTGTAGGGGCGGCCTTCGATGCGGATCGCGGTTTGGCCGCGCCGTCCGCCGAGCAGCACGTCGATGATGGAGTAGATCAGCGACGAATCGACGGTGAACAGGCCGAAATTGTCCCACTCCTCCGCCTTGAACACCGAGAGGATCGCGGGCAGCGGGATCGAGTTGAGATAGTCGCCGAAGCGCACCGAGGTGATGCGGTCGAGCGAGACTTCGACGTTGTCGGAGGTGAAGTTGCGCAAGGATGTTGTCATCAGCCGCACCAGGCGGTCGAAGACGATCTCGAGCATCGGCAGACGCTCGTAGGAGACCATCGCCGAATCGATGATCGCGCGAATGCCCGAATTTTCGTTCAGCGTGATGTCGGCGAGATTGAAGCCGAGCAGCGAGTCGATTTCCTCCTGATTGAGGATGCGCTCGGCGCCGCCCTTGTTGCCGCCGGCCTGGACGAACTGTCCGCCGTCCTCGATCATCGCCGCCCACTGGGCCGCCATGTCGTCGCCGCCCTCGGCGCCGGAGCCGTCCGCCGCGATGGAGCCCTTCGGCGCCACGCCCTGCTCGGCGAGCGCGAGGCCCCATTCGGCTGCGAGGTCGTCTGGCTGTTGGGCTTCTTGGGCCATGGCTATTGGACGACGATTTCCTTGAACAGCACGGCGTTGATCTTGGTCGGCGCGACCGCGAGGTTGACGCGTTTGGTCAACTCGTCGCGCAACCGGTAGAGCCCGGCCGAGCCTTCGAGGTCGCTCTGGCGCATCTCGCGCAGGTAGGTCTGGAACGCGTCCATCACGCGCGGCATCAGCGGCTTGATCTGTTCGACCAGCTTCTGGTCTTCGACCTCGAGCACGATCTTGGCCTTGAGGTAGCTCGAGCGGTTGTTCTGGCTCTGCAGGTTGACCAGCACGTCGGGGAGATCGAGGAAGGCCGGCGGCGCCTTCGCGACCACGGGCGCGGCCTTCTCCTCGGAATGGCCTTTCTTGAAGAAGAAATAGCCCCCGCCTCCGCCGCCGGCGACCAGCAGGCCGGCCGCGACCATGATGATGAGCTTCTTGGAGAGGAAGCCGGACTTCTTCGGCGGCGCGCTGTCGCCCTCGGCATCGTCCGCCGCTGCGGCGGCCTGCACTGGTTTTTCCTTGGCCATTCCCCGCCCCTCGGCGCGATGCGCCGGTCGCCCTGATCCGCGGCCAAGCTAATTTCCGAATGGTTAACGATACCTTTCGATTGGGTAAAAATTGCCGGGTGACCCCGGCAGGAAGCGCATTCTGCCCGGCACGCGGCACTCGCGATTTTCGCTAAACGGCTGATTAACCGTATTTTTTAACGTTGGCACGCGCTCTGCAGAGCGTCCCCTGCGCATCGCCCGCCTTGGGAGAGGAGAGCGGCGCGCGGAAGACCGGACGGGCTTGGGAGAGCTGTCGCCCGGTCGCACATGGGGAGCTTGACGATGGAGAACACCTCTCTCGTCGGACTGTCGCGGCAGATCGCGCTTCAACGCGAGCTCGATGTCGTGGCGAACAACATCGCGAATCTGAACACGACCGGCTTCAAGGCCGACAACGTCGTGTTCCACGAGCATCTGATGCCGGTCGCGCGCGCGAACGCCTTCCGCGGCATCGACCGGCAGGTGAGCTTCGTGCAGGACCGCGCGACATGGCTCGACCTGGCGCAGGGCCCGCTGCAGCAGACCGGCAATCCGCTCGACGTGTCGGTCAGCGGCAACGCGTTCCTCACCGTGCAGACGCCGCGCGGCGAGCGCTACACCCGCAACGGCGCGCTGCAGATCAACAGCCAGGGCCAGCTCGTCACCTCGGAAGGGCTGCAGGTGATCGGTCAGAGCGGGCCGATCGTGTTCCAGCCGAACGATCGCGACATCTCGATCGGCCTCGACGGCACCGTCTCGGTGCGCGAAGGCGTAAACACCACCGATTCGCAGCGCGGCAAGCTGAAGCTCGCGCGCTTCGACCAGCCGCAGCGGCTGCAGAAGGACGGCACCTCGACCTACATGGCGCCCGCCGGAATGGCCGCACAGGACGCCGGCCCCGACGTGCGCGTCAATCAGGGCGTGATCGAGAAGTCGAACGTGAACAGCGTCATGGAGATGACGCGCATGGTCGAGGTGACGCGCGCCTACACCCAGATCGCCAGCATGCTGCAGAACCAAAGCGACATGCGCCGCTCGGCGATCGAGAAGCTCGCCGAAGTCCCGAACTGATCGTGCGGCAACCGGAGCATAGATCATGAGAGCCCTCCACACCGCCGCCACCGGCATGAAGGCGCAGGAGCTCAACGTCCAGGTGATATCGAACAATATCGCCAACATGCGCACGACCGGCTACAAGCGCCAGCGCGCGGAATTCCAGGACCTGCTCTACGAGCACGTGCGCCGCGTCGGCACGCAGACATCCGACCAGGGCAACCAGCTGCCGGCCGGCGTCGAGCTCGGCGCGGGCGTGAAGACCGTCGGCACGCCGCGCCTGATGACGCAAGGCTCGCTGGTGCAGACCGGCAAGGACTACGACGTCGCGATCCGCGGCGAGGGATTTTTCCAGATCACGCTGCCCGACGGCCGCACCGCCTATACGCGCGACGGCTCGTTCGAGCTCGACTCGCAGGGCCGCATCGTCACCGCGCAGGGCAACGTGCTGAGCCCCGGTCTCACGATCCCGCAGAACGCCACCTCGGTCACGGTCAACGCGCAGGGCCAGGTCGCCGCCACGCTGCCCGGCACGACGACTCCGACGGTGATCGGGCAGATCCAGCTCGCAATGTTCATCAACAAGGCGGGCCTGCAGGGCATCGGCGACAATCTCTATCTCGAGACGCCCTCCTCCGGCACGCCGCAGGTCGGCAATCCCAATCAGGACAGCTTCGGCAACCTGCAGCAGGGCAATCTCGAACAGGCGAATGTCGAGGCCGTGAGCGAAATTTCCGATCTGATCGCGGCGCAGCGCGCCTACGAGATGAACGCCAAGGTGATCACGGCGACCGACCAGATGCTGCAGTCCACCTCGCAGATGCTGCGCTGAGGGAGAGCGATGATGCGCACCGCGATCTCCATTCTGCTGCTCGCGCTCGGCACGATTCCCGCTGCCGCACAAAACGCTCCGCGGCTCAAGCCGCAGGCGATCGTCGCGAGCGAGGTCGTGCGCATCGGCGATCTGATCGAGAACGCGGGCCTTGCGGCGAACACGCCGGTGTTCCGCGCGCCCGACCTTGGACAGACCGGCGCGGTGCCGGCGCGCGCCGTGCTCGACGCGGTCCGCCCGTACGGGCTGATCGCGGTCGAGACGCGCGGTCTCGCCGAAGTATCGGTGACGCACGCGAGCCGCACGATCGCGACGGACGATATCGAGCAGCGGGTCATCGCTGCACTCACAGCGCGCTACAATCTCGGCAAACCCGAAAATCTGAAAATCTCGTTCGATCGCGACGTGCGTCCGATCGAACTTGCGCTCACGTCGACGTCCGAGCTTGCGCTCGCGCGCATCAATTACGACGCCCAGACGCGGCGCTTCGACGTCAGCTTCGAGCTGGCGGGCGCGGCGCGCAGCGTCTGGCGCTACACCGGCACCGCGGCCGAGACGATCGAAGCCGCCGTGCTCACGCGCGCGATCAGCCGCGGCGACGTCCTCAAGGCGGGCGACTTTACGATCGAGCGGCGTCCGAAAGTCGAATTCGCGAACGAGCCGCCGGCCCCCGCCACCGAAGTCGCCGGGCTCGCGGCGCGGCGCTCCGTGCGCATCGGCCAGCCGTTGCGCAACGCCGACCTGATGAAGCCCGAGATCGTGAAGAAGAACGACATGGTGCTGCTGCACTACGAGGTGCCGGGCATCGTGCTGACCATGCGCGGCCAGGCGCAGGACTCCGGCACCGAAGGCGACGTCGTCAACGTGCTCAACGTCAACTCGAAGCGCGTGATCCAGGGCGTCGTCACCGGCCCCGGCCGCGTCACCATCCTGGCGCCGAAGGCTGCGCGCCTCGCCGCCGTCACCGAATGAACCGAGTGAGTCCCATGTCGAACAGACCGCGTCTTCCCGCAACGCTCGCGACCCTGCTGGCAACGGGTCTGCTCGCGAACTGCTCGGCGCTCGACCGGCTGAAGAATGTCGGCGAGAAGCCCGAGCTGTCCGCGATCGAGAACCCGACCGCGCAACCCGGCTACAAGCCGGTGCAGATGCCGATGCCGGCGCCGCAGCCCGCGACCTACAATCCGAACTCGCTCTGGCGCAACGGCTCGCGCGCCTTCTTCAAGGACCAGCGCGCGATGCAGGTCGGCGACATCATGACCGTGAAGGTGAAGATCACCGACAACGCCAAGATCGAGAACGGCACCGCGCGCAGCCGCGCCAGCAAGGAGGATTCCGGCGTCACGGACTTCATCGGCAGCAAGCTGCTCACCGGCGATGCGGCCAAGCTGATGCCCGGCAAGATCCTCACCACCGACTCGACCTCATCGACCGACAACAAGGGTTCGGTGAACCGTCAGGAGGCCTTGCTCACCAACGTCGCCGCCGTCGTCACGCAGGTTCTGCCGAACGGCAATCTCGTGGTCGAGGGCAAACAGGAGGTGCGCGTCAACTTCGAGATCCGGGAGCTGATCGTCGCCGGCATCGTGCGGCCGGAGGACATTGAAAGCGACAACACCATCGACTCCACCAAGATCGCGCAGGCGCGCATCGCCTACGGCGGCCGCGGCCAGATCACCGACGTGCAGCAACCGCGCTACGGCCAGCAGGTGATGGATATTCTGCTGCCGTTCTGACGCGTGATCCGGCCGGCGGAAAAAAATCGCAAAACAACCCCATGCAAAGGCAAAAATTCGGCTCCCCGCTGCCTCACCGTGCACAGTGATGCGGCGTCCCAACGCGGCCTGCGGCTCTCCCCGCCGCAGGCCGCGTGTATTTTTGCGCGCGCATGAAACAGAAAAGGCCGGGTCGAACCCGGCCTCTGATAAATCCAAACTGTCGACATGAAATCTCTAGTCGTCGCGATAGACGCGCTCGCGCCGCTCGTGGCGCTCCTGCGCCTCGATCGACAGGGTTGCGATCGGACGCGCCTCGAGGCGCTTGAGCGAGATCGGCTCGCCGGTCTCCTCGCAGTAGCCGTACGAGCCGTCCTCGATGCGCGTCAGCGCGGCGTCGATCTTCGAGATCAGCTTGCGCTGGCGATCGCGCGCGCGCAGCTCGATCGCACGATCGGTCTCGGACGAGGCGCGGTCGGCGAGGTCGGGGTGATTCTGGTTTTCGTCCTGAAGATGCTGGAGGGTGTCGCGCGCTTCTTTGAGGATCTCGTCCTTCCAGACGAGCAGTTTGGCGCGGAAATACTCGCGCTGGCGCTCGTTCATGAAAGGCTCTTTTTCCGAAGGCCGGTAACCGTTCAGGCCGTGACCGTTCTTTTCGGCCGGCCGTGGCGCGGTTTTCTCCGGCGTCCGGGCCTTCTTTTCCTTTTCCCGCAACATCCGACTGCGACTCCGTCAACAGTACCTACCCGTGGCGGCGAGCTTATAGCCATCGGCCGCTCGGCCGACAACAGCGAAGTCGGTCATTCGCCTGACATGGGAAACGTGCAGTACGGAACGATTCGGGTAGATGGAACCGCGGCTTAGCCGTTTGCCGAGGCCGTTTCCTTGCGGCCGGCGCCGGGCATCCCGACCTTGGCCAGCTCTACCTCGACGCGTAGCGCGATCTCGGCCATTACGGTGTCGAGCCCGGGGTCGCCGGTCGGCTCGGCCAGACCTGCACCCGCCGACTTGAGCCGCGCCAGCGCGCCGGTATCGAGTGTTCCGGACAGAAGACCGAGTTTCAGGGCATCGAGGGCGTCGAGCGCACTCCGCCCCCGCCGCACCGCCTTTTTGCGCCGTTCGCCGGCCTCGTCGACGCCCTGCAGCGCGAGCAGTGCATCGATTCCGCCGATATTGCGCACGCCGGTCGGCGCGCCGGTCGTGCGCGCCTGGCTTTCAATCCCGAGGCTGAAGGTTCCGGATGCCGGACGACGGACGGCTGAAGTTGTGGCTGCCGTAGCGTTGCTCGGTCCCTGGATGCGCATGGTGGCGACCCTCTTCGTCGTCCTCCCCCTCGCCCGGCGATGGTTAATGCCCCGTTAAGGACACGGCAAAAATTGCCGCGAAGGGGAAGGATTGGCCGGCCGAGCGACCCGCGCCGTTCGGGAAAACAAAGCATTTGCAATGCCTTATTATTTGGCACGCGGCTCGCATCGTCTTGCCCGTTGCCGCCCTTGCGTTGGGAGACGCGCGGGATCGAGGCGACGGGGAGCTAAGGGTCATGAGGCTTTTTGCAGCCGGGATTGCCGCGCTTGCGGCTTTGATCGCGTGGGCCGCGCCGGCGCACGCCGCCTCGCGCATCAAGGATCTCACCAGCGTCGAGGGCGTGCGGCAGAACCAGCTGATCGGCTACGGCCTCGTCGTCGGCCTCAATGGAACCGGCGACACGCTCAACAACATCCCGTTCACCCGGCAATCGCTGCAGGCGATGCTGGAACGCATGGGCGTCAACATCCGCGGCCAGACGCTGCGCACCGGCAACGTCGCCGCCGTGATGGTGACGGCGAACCTGCCGCCCTTCGGCACGCAGGGCACGCGCATCGACGTCACGGTGTCGGCGATGGGCGACGCGAAGAGCCTGCAGGGCGGAACCCTGCTGGTGACGCCGCTGCTCGGCGCCGACGGCAACGTCTATGGCGTGGCGCAGGGCTCGCTCGCGATCGGCGGCTTCCAGGCCGAAGGCGACGCCGCCAAGATCACGCGCGGCGTGCCGACGGTCGGCCGCATCTCCAACGGCGCGATCATCGAGCGCGAGATCGACTTCGCGCTCAATCGCCTGCCCAATCTGCGCCTCGCGCTGCGCAACGCGGACTTCACCACGGCCAAGCGTATCGCTGCGGCGATCAACGACTACATCGGCGCGGCGACCGCCGAGCCGCTCGACCCCTCCACCGTGCAGCTCACCATCCCGCAGCAGTTCCGCAGCAAGGTGGTCGCGCTGCTGACCGAGATCGAGCAGTTGCAGATCGAGCCGGATCTGCCCGCCAAGATCGTGATCGACGAACGCTCTGGCATCATCGTGATGGGGCGTGACGTGCGCGTCTCCACCGTCGCGGTCGCGCAGGGCAATCTCACCGTCAGCATCAGCGAAGCGCCGCAGGTCAGCCAGCCCGCGCCGTTCTCGCGCGGCCGCACCCGCGTCGTGCCGCGCACGCAGGTCGGCGTGCAGGAGGACGGCAAGAAGCTTGCGCTGGTGCAGGAAGGCGTCTCGCTGCAGCAGCTCGTCGATGGACTGAACGCGCTCGGCATCGGGCCCCGCGACATGATCGCGATCCTGCAGGCGATCAAGGCCGCGGGCGCGATCCAGGCCGACATCGAGGTGATGTGATGGCCTCGCCCATGATCGGTCCGGTTCCGGCGCTCGCCATCGCAAATGTTTCTCCCGCCGTTGCTGCGAAAGCGCGCGCGAGCGCACAGGACTTCGAGGCGGTGTTCCTCAACTCGATGTTCAGCCAGATGTTCACCAATGTGAACGAAGGCCCGTTCAGCGGCGGTCAGGCCGCGAACACCTGGCGCTCGTTCCTCACCGAGGAATATTCGAAGAATTTCGCCAAGGCGGGCGGCGTCGGCATCGCGGATCACGTCTACAAGCAGCTGATCGCCGTGCAGGAAGCGAGCGCAAAATGACCCAAGGCAAGCCCGCGGCGCCGCCGCCGATCGCGAGCAAGGCCGAGGCCGAGAACCTCGTGCGCCACCTCCTCGCCGCGATGGACGCGCTGGTCGCGACCGTCGAGCAGGAGACCGGACTGGTACGCGCCGGGAAGCTCAGGCAGGCGGCGACGCTCGAGCCGACCAAGACCGAGCTCGCCCGCCTTTACGCCGCCGACACCGCGCAGGTGAAGGCGAACCTCGCGACCCTGTCCGAACACGTTCCCGACCTGCTCGCCGCGCTGCGCAAGCAGCACGACACGTTCAACGCGCTGCTGCAGGTCAACCTGACGGTGCTGGCCACCGCGCACGCGGTATCCGAAGGTCTCGTGCGCGGCGCGCATGCCGAGGTCGCGCGCAAGAACGCGCCGCAGACCTACGGCCAGTCCGGCCGGGCGACCGCGCCTGCGCGCAACGTCGCGACGCCCATTTCGGTCAGCCGGACGCTCTGAGCCTTTCGGCGGACGTCGGAAACTTTCTCTTCGCGCGGCCGCCGCGGTTTAATCAAATATTCACCGCCAGTTTTCGTGCGCGGCTTCCGCCGCGATTAACCAAGTCCCCTAACGTCAAGTTAAATCCCGCGGCGCTAGGGTCGCCGCCAGAACGTGGAGAAGGCCTTGCGGTAGAACACCGTCAGGAGAGGATCATGGACACCGGCCTCGCAGTTCGGCCGACCACTGGTGCAACCCCGACCAGCATCGCGCGCCCCGATCCGGCGCCGGTGCGTCAGGCGGTTGCGACAGATCTTGCTCCCGCGCAGAGCGTTACGGCTTCCACCAACACGGATGCGGCCCGGCACGACCCGGCGCAGGACAGCAACGTCCGCAAGATCATCCTCGACGCGCATAGCCGCGAGGTGATCTTCCAGGTTCTCGATGCAGACTCCGGGCGCGTCGTGCGCCAGATTCCCGACGAGGCGATGCTGCGGCTGCGCGCCTACACCCGCGCGCTTGCCCAAGGGCACTCGCCGAACCAGGCCGTGGTGCGCGCCGACCTCGACGTCGAGGCCTGATCCTTTCCTTTCGATCGTGCGGGCGGCAGCCTTCCGGCCACCGGCCGGCTTTCGCCGTTTCAAAACCTGATGAATTCGAGTCAAGCAGTTCTGCAGCCTCAAGAATCCGCGGTCGTGGAACCACTTTCTTAACCGCGGTCATTTACCGATCGTTGAACCGTGTGTGTCAAAACCGCGGTCGACCCCTGAAGGGGTCGTTCACGTGAATGGCCAGTACGGCCGACCCGGCCGCTGCGGGCTTCTGACCAGAAAGGTTCTACTACGATGGCTTCCAGTATCACTCTCTCGGCCGGCGTTCGGGCCAACCTGCTGTCGCTTCAGCATACCGCAGGTCTGATGAGCACGACCCAGACCCGCCTTGCCACCGGCAAGAAGGTCAACACGGCGCTCGACAATCCGGTCAACTTCTTCACGGCATCATCGCTGCAGTCTCGCTCGAGCGACCTGAGCGCGCTGCTCGACTCGATGTCGAACGGCATCAAGACCCTCGAGGCGGCCGACAACGGCCTTACCTCGATCACCTCGACCCTGCAGTCGATGAAGTCGACCCTGCAGCAGGCCCGTCAGGACAAGTCGTTCCAGACCACGTCCTACACGCTCGACTCGACCACGATCGGCACCGCGTCCCTGAAGAACCTCTCGTTCTCCGGCGGCGCAGTGGGCACGACCCCTGTCAACGTCGCCCTCAACGTCGCCGACGTTGCTGCGACGCCTGGCAGCGCGACCTCCGGCACCGTTCCGGGCACCTACTCGGCCGGCACGCTGTCGATCAATGGCACCAACGTGAGCATCTCCGCCAACACGAACGCCGCCGGCCTCAAGTCGGCGATCGATACGGCAGCCATCGCCGGCATCACGACGTCGGTGTCGGGCAGCACGATCACGATCAGCAACGCCAACGGCAACGTCGACTTCACCGGCTCCACCGGCCAGCTTCTGACCGACCTCGGTCTGAGCACGTCGACCAACTACGTGGCCGGCGTCCCCGGCTCGGTGAAGACCGTCGATGCGCTGGTCGCGGCGATCAACAGCAACTCCTCGCTGACCGGCAAGGTCACCGCGTCGAACGACGGCGGCAAGCTGCGCATCCAGAACCTCTCGACGGCCGACCTGACGGTCACCGGCGCGAGCAGCTCCGCCATCGACGGCAGCAACAGCACCGCCACGATCAAGGGCAACGACGTTCGCAAGAGCCTCGTCACCCAGTACAACGATCTGAAGGACCAGCTCGACAAGTTCGCCGATGACGCGTCGTTCAACGGCATCAACCTGCTGCGTGGCGACAACCTGAAGATCACGTTCAACGAGACCGCGACGTCGACCATCTCGATCCAGGCCAAGACCACGGCCGGGGCCCCGACGGCGATCGACTCCGCGTATCTCGGCATCACCACGCTTGCCAACGCCAGCGTCGACTCGGATGCGAACATCGACACGTTGACCGCCAACCTGACCACGGCCCTGAACTCGGTCCGTTCGCAGTCTTCGACCTTCGGTTCGAGCCTGTCGATCGTGCAGAATCGTCAGGACTTCACCAAGGCGATGATCAACACGCTGCAGACCGGCGCGGACAACCTGACCCTCGCCGACACCAACGAAGAAGCGGCCAACATGCTGGCGTTGCAGACCCGTCAGCAGCTCTCGCAGACCGCTCTCTCGCTGGCGTCGCAGGCCGACCAGGCGGTGCTGCGGCTGTTCTAAGCTTCAACAAGGCCTCAAGGGCCGGACGGCGGGGCGCGAGCCCCGCCGTTTTCTTTTGCGCCGCGTTTCAGCCGAACCGTCGCCGGAATTAACCATGTATTAGGGTTAACAAACGATTGTCGCCCTGGATTTTTGCGAAAAGGATTCGCCGCCATGAGCGACATCGTTCTTTCCGCCGGCGTTCGGCAAAACCTGCTGTCTCTGCAGAAGACCGCAGATCAGATGAGCATCACGCAGAACCGCCTTGCCACCGGCAAGAAGGTCAACACGGCGCTCGACAATCCGACCAATTTCTTCACATCCTCCGCCCTGCAGAGCCGCGCCGGCGATTTCAGCGCCCTTCTCGACTCGATGTCGATCGGCATCAAGACGCTCGAGGCGGCCGACAATGGCATTACCGCCATTACCAACACGATCGAATCGATGCAGTCCACGCTGCGCCAGGCGCGGCAGGACCGATCGTTCCAGACAAAGTCCTATACGATCGACCCAACCGCGATCGGCACCGCTTCGCTCAAGAACATCTCGTTCTCCGGCGGTGCCGTCGGCGCGATCCCGGTCAACGTGGCGCTGAACACCGCGAGCGTGGCCGCGACACCCGGCAGTTCGACCTCGGGTACGATCCCGGCGACCTATACCGGCGGCACGCTGACCATCAACGGCACCAACGTCACGATCGCCAACGACTCGAATGCCGCGACGATCAAGTCCGCGATCGATGCAGCGGGTATCGCCGGCATCACCACTTCGGTCTCGGGCAGCACGATCACGATCAGCAATGCCAACGGGAACGTCGATTTTACCGGCTCCACCGGCGCGCTTCTCACGAGCCTCGGCCTCAGCACGTCGACCAACTATGCGCCCGCCGTCACCGGCGCAGTGAAGACCGTGGATCAGCTCGTCGCCGCGATCAACACCAACTCTTCGCTGATCGGCAAGGTCACTGCGTCGAACGACGGCGGCAAGCTGCGCATCCAAAACCTCTCGACCACGGACTTGACCGTCGGCGGCGTCAGCGGAACCACGAACACGCTCGATGGCTCGGCCAGCACGGACTCGGTCAACGGCAATGATGTGCGCGCGAACCTGGTCAAGCAGTTCAACGAGCTGAAGGACCAGCTCGACAAGCTGTCGGACGACGCCTCGTTCAACGGTATCAACCTGCTGCGCGGCGACAAGCTGAAGATCACCTTTAACGAGAATGGTACCAGCACGCTGGTCATTCAGGCCAAGGACATCAACGGCAATCCGACGTCGATCAGCGCGGCCAATCTCGGCGTCTCCTCGCTGGTCGCGTCCGACGTCGACAGCGACGACAACATCGACACGCTGCTCAACGGCCTGACCGACGGGCTCGGCACGCTGCGCTCCCATGCGTCGAACTTCGGCTCGAGCCTGTCGATCGTGCAGAACCGCCAGGACTTCACCAAGGCGATGATCAACACCCTGCAGACCGGCGCCGACAACCTGGTGCTCGCGGATACCAACGAGGAAGCCGCCAACATGCTGGCGCTGCAAACGCGCCAGCAGCTGTCGCAAACCGCGCTCTCGCTCGCCTCGCAGGCTGACCAGGCGGTCCTGCGGCTGTTCGGCTAATCAGCTCGCTCTAGGCGTAGCTGTCGCAGACGCGTAGGCCCTAACGGCGCCGGACGAGCCCTGGTCGTTCGCGCGAGGCGGAGACTGCCATGGCGCTGAAGGTGGAGCTGAAGGCGGGGGAGCGCATCCTCATCGGCGAAACGATCGTGACCAACCACCATCAGCGCACGCACCTCTTGATCGAGGGCTCGGCCCCGATCGTGCGCGAGAAGGACATTATGACGGCGAAGCAGGCGGATACGCCGGCCAAGCGCATCTACCTGTCGGTCCTGCTGATGTACACGACGCGCGAGCCGCGAGCCCAGTACGATATCTATTTCGCGCTCGTGCGCGACATCGTCACCGCCGCGCCCAGCACTCGCCTGTTTACCGACAATATCAATAATCTGATCTTAACGGGCGAGATGTACAAGGCTCTGAAAGAAGCCCGAAAACTCGTCGACTACGAGAGGAAGCTGCTCGCCCATGCATCACGCGACACAGGCGTACGGAAAAGTAGCAAAGCAAACGTCGAGCGCCCGTGATCTGGAAGCGGATCTGCTGCTCAAGGCGGCCGCGCAGCTGCAAGCGATCAGCGACAACTGGGATACCAAGGCACGCGAGGTCGATGGCGCGCTGCTTTACAATCGCCGTCTCTGGTCGATCCTGGTTACTTCCGTAACGGAACAAGCCAATCCGCTGCCCGCGCAGGTCCGTCAGAACGTCGCCAATCTCGGCATCTTCGTGATGAATCACACGCTCTCGCTGATGGCCGAGCCGAAGCGCGAGAAGCTCGGCACGCTGATCAGCATCAACCGCGAGCTTGCCGCCGGCCTGATGGGGCGGGGTTAGGCGCGGAGCTGCTCCACGGCCGTCGCGTAGCCCGGATGAAGCGTCAGCGAAATCCGGGGTCGGCCCCGCATTCCGCTGCGCTCCATGCGGGCTACGAAGCTACGAAACTTCCTTACAGATACTGCGTGATGTTCATCTGGTAGAGCATCGCGGTCGCCTGCAGCGAGGCCTGCAGCCGCGTCTGCAGCGCGAGGATCTGCGCGGCGACTTCCTCCTGCGGCGCCTGCTCGATGCCCTGCAGCAGGTCTTCCAGCATCATCTTGCGCTCCGACTGACGCTCGCCGGCGTCCTTCATCGTCGTCTGCGCAAAGGCGAGCTCGGCCTGGATGTCCTGCAGCGATTGCTGCCCGTTCGTCCCGGCCAGTCCGCTGCCGACCCGGTCGGACATCTCGCTGAAGCGCGCCTGCGCGTTCGGGTCGCCCGGCGAGAAGCTCATCGCGGCATAGACCGCGATATTCTCGATCGTGGAGCGGATGCCGACCTCGTTCGCCCGCGCGCCGTATGAGACCGACAGCGCGTCGTCGACCTTGGCGGTCGCGGTGCCGCGGGCCAGATCCGTACCCATCTCGCCGGTGTACCAGGTCACCGTGTCGGACGGCGTGCCGGCCACAAGAGACGTCGCGGTGAAGGGCGATCCC
>DATEKY010000074.1:0-4082 GCA_035277225.1 Xanthobacteraceae bacterium | reverse complement strand
CTGCCGGGGAACACGTTGCCGGCGAGCGCCTGGTCGGTGACGCGCAGGTGATCCTTCAGCAAACCTTTCAGCACGGCGCGCAGGTCGGTCGTCGCCGCGAGGTCGCGGCCCTCGTAAAGGTTCGCGTTCTTCAGCCCCGGCCAGTCGGCGATCACGCGGCCACCTTTGAGCACGCCGCCTGCGAGCAGCGCGATCGTGCCGGTGCCGTGATCGGTGCCATTGGTGCCGTTGATGCGCGCGGTGCGGCCGAACTCGGTGACCACCGCAACCACTGTCTCGCGCCACGCCTCACCCATGTTCTTTTCGACCGCCGCGAGCGCGCCGTCGAGCGCGCCGAGCAGAGTCGCGAGGCGGCCCGAGTCGGCGCCCTCGTCGATATGCGTGTCCCAGCCGTTGAAGGCGAGCGCGCCGATCCGCGGCCCGTCGGCGCGCGCGAGGAATTTTGCCGCGGTGCCGGCCGCGTCGGCGAAATAGGCGCGCACCTGCGCGGCGAAGCCCTGCGGCAGTTGCTGCCCTTCGGTCGGCGCCATCGCGGACGGATCGCTTGCGCGGGCCAAGGTCACCAGATCCATCCGCCCCTCGATCGCGCGCGCGAGCTCGGTGTCGGTGTGGTGATAAAGATCGATCAGCCGCGCCATCGTGTCTTCGCTCGCCGGCTGGATGCGCGCCGGGGTCCACGACATCACCGGCGTCGGCCCGCGCACCACCAGCGGCGTCACCGGCCCGACCGCGAAAGCGCGCCCGTCGCGCCGCACGCGCGCTTCCGGCTCGAGTCCGCCGAGCGCGCGGTTGAGCCAGCCGGAGTCGGCGCGGCCCGGATTGGGCAATCCACTCTCGAGCACGTCCTGTCCGTCGAAATGCGAGCGCTCGCGATAGGGCGTCGCGCTCGCGTGCACGATCGCGGCGTGGCCTTTCTGGTAGAGCCGCAGCAAATTCGGCATCGCGGGATTAAGGGCGAAGAACGAGTCGAGCGGCAGCGCCGGCGTCTTGCCGTCGAGCACCAGCGCCTTGTCGCCGCGCAGCTTCACCCAGTCGGGGTCGCCGACCGGCGCGACCGCCGCGAGCCCGTCGAGCGCGCCGCGCAGCACGATGGTGAGCATGCGCGGATCGCGCCCCTCGGCGCGCGCGAGCTTGGGCAGGAACGGCCAGGCGAACAGCACGCCGGCGCCGGCGAGCAGTTCGCGACGTGTCGATGCGTGGATGGTCATGGCATCACCGCCTTTGGAATTCGGGCGACATGAACGCGAGCGTCAGGCCCTGCTGCCGGCTGTCGGCGCGCGCGATCGTCTGGCGCGTTTCGTCCGACGCAAGGGACCCAAGCGCCGTCTCGATGAAGGCATCCGGCTCGATGCGCTCCTGCACCAGACCGGCGATGCGGTTTGCGATGTCGAGCCGCTGCGCCAGCCCGTCGATCCAGGCCGCCTGCACGTCGGCGAAACCGGCCGGCGCGGGCGGGCGCCACATCCGCTCGCCGAGGTAGCCCATCGCCTGCAGCGCGGGCTGCGCGGCCGGCTGCACGCCGATCCCGCGCCACACCGACACCAGCCACTCGCTCGGCCGTTTCAGCTTCACGCGCTCGACGCTCCAGGTTTCCGGCGCGTCGATCAGTGCCTTGGCGAGCTCCTTCAGGTCGCCGTCGGTGTCGAGGAAGCGCCGCGTCAGCCGTTCCACCAGCGCCGGCGGCGGCTCGTCGGCGGAAAAATGCCGCGCGAGCTTGCGCGCGACGTGCGCGGCGGTCGCCGGATGGCGCGCGATGTCGGCGAGCACCGCCCTGCCCTGCGTCACGTCCGGCTGCTCGTAGACCTTGCCGACCACGGTCTGCGGCCCGGGCTCGTGCATGCGCGGATTGAACACGAACTCGCTGCCGCGCTCGGGATTGGTCGCCGGCGGAATGATGGTCCAGCCGGTCAGAACCTTGGCGAAGCTGGTCACGTCCGCCTGGGTGTAGACCGAGCGCACGCCGAGCGTATGCAGCTCGAGGATCTCGCGCGCGAGGTTCTCGTTCAGCCCGGTGTTGTTCACCAGCCCGGCGACCGACTTCGGTCCGATCGAGCGCGAATTGTCGAGATAGAACAGCATCGCCTGATGGCTGGCCGAGGCGAGCAGCATGTCGCCGAAACGGCCGAGCACGTGCGGGCGGATCGCCTCGCGCTCATAGGCGCCGGTCATGCTCACCGTCACATCTGCGGAAACGCAGAAATGATTGAACCAGAACCAGACCAGCCGCTCGACGAAACCGATCTCCGGCACGATCGCGGCGTCGAGCCGCGCTTTCGCCTCGCGCTGGAAAATCTGCTGCGGGACGGCTTCGGCGGCCGGGATCGGTGTATCGGCCATGCTTTCCATCGAGGCGCCGGACATCGCGCGCTCGTCGGCATCGCGCTTCGCCGCGATCAGGCGCGCCTGCCGCTCCTGGCGAAAGTTGAACACCGCACGCGCGGATTGCGCCGCGGTCATCAGCTCGGCGTTGACGATCTGGCCGATGCCTCCCTTGTCGAGTTCGGCGCGCAGCGCGCCGCGCGGATCGGACGCGACCGCAGCGATCGAGCCGGCGCGCGGGCCGAAGCCGAAGCGATGCAGCGCGAGCGCGGCAGTGCCTTTCGCATCGAGCGACATGGTCGTGGTCCCTGAAACGTACGCGCGGCGTCCGGGACTCCCTCAACCGGACGGCAGCGGCGAGTCGGAAAATAGCTCAACTTTCCCGTGGGTAACAGTCGGGGCTGCAATCAAATTTTGAAATGGGTGGTGGCTAGCACAAGGCTCGAATTGGTCTGAGCACCGGACGACACTAATTCAGCTTCATCGCTTTGCGCAGATCGCTGTTGATCCGCGATTGCCATTTGGCACCGGTCGCCTTGTAGGCCTCCAGCACGTCGGGATCGAGTCGCACAGAGACGGCTTGCTTCGTCGGCGCCTTCTGCTTGCCGCGACGTCGGATCGTACGGGCGAGGTCCGGAAACACCTCATCGAAGCGCTTCGCTTTCGCGAAGTCTTCCTTGGTCCATTCCGGATTGTCGGACACTGCGCGCATGTCGGCCGCGGTGTAACGCCTACCCTTCTTTGAGGCTTTCGACATAAAGTTTCCTTTCACTTGCGCTGGCCGGTCGCATGCTGATGACACTGACGCCTTCGACGCCCAGCCTGGCGAACACCACACAGATCACGCCGCGGGCACTCGCACCGATACCGCGGTATCGCCTATCCCTCGAAGGTAGAAACAATGCATCTGCGAAGAACGCCTCGGTCAAATCCGCAAAGTCGAGCCCATGCTTCGCAAGGTTTGCGAGACGCTTCGGCTCGTCCCAGACGATCTTCACTAGTAGCGACAATATAGCGGTGGATCGGCCGGTCTACAACAAATTGTATGTACAATCTGAACCGGCGTTGCGCTTTCCCAACTACCCCGCCAACAGCTTCTTCTCCAGCATCACATGAATGCCCTTGTTGCCGTTGACCACCTGGGTGACGCGCAGGTCGGCGGCGAGGCTGCACAGCGTATAGGCCTGCTCGCGCGACAGATTGGTGCGGCGGCAGATCAGCTTGATCATGTCGCGCAACGCGATCACCACGCAGTCGTCGAGGTCGGGATCGAACGCCATGGTCATCAGATGCGTCGGCGTCTCGCCCATCGGCCATTCGAGCGCCATGTCGTCGCGCACATGCAGCTCGAAGGTGCCGATCAGCCCGGTCTCGATCGCCGTGATGCAGACCTCGCCGTCGCCCTGCGCGCCGTGGCCGTCGCCGACCGAGAACAGCGCGCCGTCGTGGTGGATCGGCAGGTAGAGCGTCGTGCCCTTCACCAGCTCCTTGTTGTCGAGATTGCCGCCGTTGCGGCGCGGCGGCAGCGTCGAGACCATGCCCCAGGCGGGCGGCGGCGCCACCGCCATCACGCCGAAGAACGGCGCGAGCGGCAGCTCCAGCCCCCACGGCAGCTTGCCGGTGTTCTTCTGTTTGACGAGCGGGATGTGGATCAGCGTCGGCGTCTCAAAGTCGTCCGGCAAGGCGCCGGCGAGCGGGCGGATCATGTTGTAGCCCCAGTCGTAGTGGAGCTGGATGTCCTTGATGCGCACCTCGAGCACCTG